>JAUXPG010000320.1 GCA_030683915.1 Gemmobacter sp. | reverse complement strand
CCAACTGCGCCACGGGCACGGCGCCATAGACTGCCGCAGCCATGGCATTGCCCGCCCCGCTCAGCACAAAGGGCGCGTCGGGGCGTTTGACCGCCTTGGTGACAAGATGGCCGTCCGTCAGCCGCATCTCGAAAGCTTCCTTGCCAAAGTCGAACCCCGCCCGCGCGTCGCGCGCCGCGGCCCGGTCGCGCCGCAGCGTGACGCCCATCGAGATCATCAGCGCCGAGGGGCTGATGAAGCGCGACGGATCGTGCCCCGGCACGCCAAGCGCCCAGTGGCACAGCGCCTCCAACACCGGCAGCAGGCCGCGCCCCGCCTCGGTCAGGGCGTAATGGCCGTCGTCATGGCGCACGACGCCAGCCTGTTGCAACTGTCCCAGCCGTCCGTTCAGGACGCTGGCGGTGATGCCCGGCACCCCTGCGCGCAGCATCTGGAAGCCCTTGGCCGCGAACATCAACTCTCGCACCACCAAAAGCGCCCATCGGTCCCCGATCAGGTTGAGGGCATGGGCGGCAAGACAGCCTTCGTCATAGCGGATGCGCGAGGTTTCGCTGGAAGTCGTCATGGACCAACACTACCAGTAGCATTTTGCTACTGCAAGGTGCATGCTCCGACTCGCCCCCCGTCCCCCGAAAGGAGAGGCCAGATGACCTATTTCACCGGCTCCATTGCCCCCGTCCCGCACACCAACAGGCAACCCTACATTGACCATCTGGAGGCCACCTGGCCGATATTCCAACGCCACGGCGCCACCCGCATGGTCGAAAGCTGGGGCGTTGATGTGCCCCACGGCAAGGTCAACGACCTTTACGGCGCGGTGCGCGCGCGCGAGGACGAGGCCGTGGTCTTCGGCTGGCTCGAATGGCCTGACAAGGCCACCGCAGATGCCGCCTGGCAGACCATGCAGGCCGATCCGGCGATGGCGGACCTGAAAATGCCCTTCGACGGCAGCCGGCTGATCTTTGGCGGCTTTGCGCCCGTTTTCAGCGGCGGCACCGACCGCGGCGTCGGCTATGTCCAGGGCTTCGCGCTGGCCGTGCCCGAAGCGAACCGGGACGCCTATGTCAAGATGGCCCGCGAAGCCTGGGACGCGGAATTCCATCCCCGCGGCTGCCTTGGCATGGTCGAGGGGTGGGGCGTGGATGTGCCGCGCGGCCAGCAGACCGACTTCTACCGCGCCACCCTGGCCGAGGCGGGCGAGGTCGCGCTGTTCAGTTGGATCGCCTGGCCGGACAAATCCACCTGCGATGCCGCCGGCAGCGCGATGGAGGCCAGCATGGCCGGGCAAGAGATGCCGCCGATGCCTTTCGACGGCATGCGTATGATGTGGGGCGGGTTCGAACCGATCTTCGATTCCGACAGGGCGTGACACGCTCTGCCGCACCGACATTTTTGAAGCGAAAGGATTGACGATGCGTTTTCAAGGCAGCCCGTGCTGGTACGAACTGGGCACCACCGATCTGGACGCGGCCGGTGGGTTTTACGCCCGCATCCTTGGCTGGCAGGTCACCGACAGCGGGATGGAGGGGTTCGACTACCGCCTTGCCAAATCCGGTGGTGACATGGTGGCGGGGATGATGTCGAACGCTGGCCAGCAGGGCAGCCCGCCGCCGAACTGGCTGATCTACTTTGCCGCCGACGATTGCGACCAGACCGCAGGCGACATCCGCGCGGCGGGCGGCACGGTGTGCCACGGCCCCGCCGACATCCCGGGCACCGGCCGCTTTGCCGTGGTGGCCGATCCGCAAGGCGCGGTCTTTGGCCTTCTGCAACCCGAATTGAGCCAGATGAGCGCCGAGGACCGCGCGAAGGCCGAAGCAGGCGGTGGCGCGTTTGACCCCCAGAAGCCCGGGCACGGCAGCTGGAACGAGTTGATGTCGTCCGACCCGCAGGCGGCCTACGGCTTTTATGCCGGGATCTTTGGCTGGACCAAGGGCGACACGATGGACATGGGCGCCATGGGCACCTACCAGCTGCTCCGCCACAACGGCGCCGATATTGGCGCGGTCATGGGCCTTGGCGATGCGCCGGTGCCGGTCTGGCTGCCCTATTTCGGCATCGATGGCCCGGTAACCACGGTGATCGACGCCATCAAGGCCGCAGGCGGCATCATCCACCAAGGCCCGATGGAGGTGCCCGGCCCCGCCTGGATCGCGGTGGCGCAAGACCCGCAGGGTGCCTGGTTCGCGGTCACCGGCCCGCAAGAATGACCTGACCGCAGGCGCAAGGCCGGGGCCGCCATCCCGCATCCCCGCAGCCCTGCGCGCAGATGGACTGCACAGACCGAAAGGATCGCACCATGCCAAAGACCACGATCTGCCTTTGGTTCGACAAGGACGCCGAGGCCGCCGCCCGCTTTTACGCCCAGACCTTTCCTGACAGCGCCGTTACGGCCATCCACCACGCGCCCGGCGATTACCCTTCGGGCAAGGCGGGCGAGGTGCTGACGGTTGAGTTCACCGTCACGGGCATCCCTTGCCTTGGCCTGAACGGCGGCCCGGCCTTCCGCCACAGCGAGGCGTTTTCGTTCCAGATCGCCACCGAAGATCAGGCGGAAACCGACCGCTACTGGGCCGCGATTGTCGGCAATGGCGGGCAGGAAAGCGAATGTGGCTGGTGCAAGGACAGGTGGGGAATTTCCTGGCAGATCACCCCGCGGGTCCTGACCGATGCGCTCGCGGCCGGGGGCGCCGAGGCCAAGCGCGCCTTCGCGGCGATGATGACGATGAAAAAGATCGACGTTGCCGCCATCGAATCCGCACGGCGGGGCTGACGCCGAGGCCCGCCAGAACCTGCCGGGGCCGCCCGCCGGACCAAGGCGGGCGGCGCATTGGGGCGGGTCAGCTTACGAAGTCAAAGGCGTGGCGCAGCGGCAGGCGGCGCACGCGCGTGCCGGTCAGGTCAAACAGCGCATTCGCCAGCGCCGGGGCTGCAGGCGGTGTGCCGGGTTCACCCACCCCGCCAATCCCGTGGCCCGATTGCAGGATGCGGACCTGCACATCGGGCATCCCGGTCATGCGCAGCGCGTCGTAATCGGGAAAGTTCGTCTG
>JAUXPG010000242.1 GCA_030683915.1 Gemmobacter sp. | reverse complement strand
GGTGTTGCCCGCGATCAGCGCCGGGACCAGCGTGTTGATGGTGGTGAGATAGGGGTAATTCCACGGCGCCACGATGAACACCACGCCCAGCGCCTCGCGCGCGATCAGGCGGCGGAAGGCGGCGCTGTCCTCGATCACGGTCGGGGCCAGCGTTTCGGCGGCGATCTGGGCCATATACTCGGTGCGGGCGTTCACGCCGCCGAATTCACCGCCAAAGCGCGTCGGGCGGCCCATCTGCCAGGCGAGTTCCTCGACCACCGGGTCCTTCATGGCATTGAGCGCGGCGACACCGGCCTGCACCAGTGCGATGCGGTCGGCCAAGGGCCGCGCGGCCCAGCCTTTTTGCGCCGCGCGGGCGCGGGCGACGACGGCTCCGGCCGCCTCGGGCGTCAGGGGCATCCGTTCGGCATAGACCCGGCCATCGACCGGGGAAATCAACTGGATCGGTTTCATATCGTCCTCGTCGGGCGCTGCGCCCGGAATTAGGCCGGTGCCGGGGTATCCCCGGGATCAGGCGCGTTCAAGCAGTCTTTGCAGTTCGAAATCGGTGACCACACGGTCAGCTTCCGAAATCTCCCACCGGGCGGCGTGCACGTAATGATCTACCACATCATCGCCGAAGGCCGCGCGCAGCATGGCAGACCCGTTCAACAGATCCGCCGCCTCGCGCAAGGTATGCGGAATCTCGCGGATGCCTTGGGCGGAGTACATGTCGCCCCGCATTTCGGGTTCCAGGTCCAGCTTGCGCTCAATGCCGTCCAGCCCGGCGGCCAGCAGCGCGGCGCAGGCAAGATAGGGGTTCACGTCGCTGCCTGGTATGCGGCATTCGACCCGTACCGCCTTGGTCCCAATGCCGCAGACGCGGAAGCCTGCGGTGCGGTTGTCGGCGCTCCAGACCGCTTTGGTGGGCGCAAACATGCCGATGGTAAACCGTTTGTAGCTGTTCACATAGGGCGCCAGGAACGCGGTGATGTCGCGCGCATGGGCCAGTTGCCCGGCAAGGAACTGCTTCATCAGCGCCGACATGCCATGCGGATCGGACGGATCGGCAAAGGCGGCGGTGCCGTCCAGGCCCCACAGGCTTTGATGAACGTGGCTGGAGGACCCGGCCTTGCGGTGGTCGTACTTGGCCATGAACGTCACCGACTTGCCCTTGGCATGGGCAATGTCCTTGACACACTGTTTGACGACCACATGGTTGTCGGCGGTATCAAGCGCGTCGGAATAGCGGTAATTCACCTCGTGCTGGCCGCAATCAGCCTCGCCCTTGGTGTTTTCCACCGGGATGCCCGCGCCATAAAGGCCGTTGCGCACGTCGCGCATCAGGCTTTCTTCCTTGGTGGTCTGGAAGATGTGGTAATCCTCGTTGTAGCCGCTGATCGGGCGCAGGTCACGCAGGCCACCGTCGCGCAGGTTTTCGTAGCTGTTTTCGAAGATATAGAATTCCAGTTCGGTCGCCATCATTGGCGCCAGACCCAAAGCACGCGCACGGGCGACCTGGCGTTTGAGGACGGCGCGCGGGCTGATCGGGATGTCGTGGCCGTGATGGTCCAGCAGATCCGCCAGCACCAGTGCAGTGCCCGGCAGCCACGGCAGCCGGCGCATCGTGGCAAGGTCGGGCCTCATGGCATAGTCGCCATAGCCCTGTTCCCACCCGGCCGACTTGTAGCCCGGCACGGTGGTCATTTCCATGTCCACCGCCAGCAGGTAGTTGCAGCAGTGGGTTTCCTTCCAGCCGCCTTCGACGAAAAAGCCGGCGTGGAACCGCTTGCCCATCAGGCGGCCTTGCATGTCCACCGATGCCACCAGCACCGTGTCGATGTCGCCGCGCGCCACGGCCTCTTTCAGCGCATCAAGGCTCAGGTTGCCCGGCATGCCTTGTCACTCCCCCTATGCACCCTTTCAAAGCGGGTGCGCTTCATCGTTTGTCGATCCCTGCCGGGGCACCGGGGGGCCAAGGCCCCCCGGCGTTTCCTCAGCGATAGGGCGCCCCGGCCTTTTCGACCGTGGCGTTGTACGCCTTGAAAATATCCACCACCTTGGCTTTGACCGGGCTTTCCGCCGCGATCTCGTCCCAGAACTTCTTGGCCGCGTCTTCGACCTGCGCCCATTCCGCATCCGGGATGGTCGTCAGCTTCAGCTTGTCGCCATTCACCCGCAAATTGGCCTCGCCATTCCAGTACCAGTGCTGACGATAATAGTGCGATTGTTCGCACGCCATGTTGAACAGCACCTTGAGATGGTCTGGCAATTCATTCCAGCGGTCCATGTTGGCAAAGAAATGCCCGATCCACGCGCCCGAGATGTTGTTGGTCAGGAACCAGTTGGCCCCGTTCGACCAGCCGTTGGTGTAAACCTCGGTGATGCCTGACCACGCGATGCCATCCAGCTCGCCGGTCTGGAGCGCAACCTCGACATCCTCGAACGGCAGTGTCACGGGCACCACACCGAACTGCGCAAGGAAGCGCCCGGCGGTGGGGAAGGTGAACACCCGCTTACCGCGCAGGTCGGCAAGGCTGTTGATGGGGTCCTTGGTCGAGAAATGGCACGGGTCCCACGACCCGGCGGACACGTGTTTGACCCCGGCCTTGGCGTATTCCTCGCCCCAGATCTCGTTCAGCCCCCAGTTGTTGAACAGCGCAGGCACGTCCAGCGAATTGCGCAGAGCTAGCGGGAAATACCCGCCAAACACGGTCACCTCGGTGGGGCTGGCCATGCTGTCGTCGTCGGACTGCACCGCATCGATGGTGCCGCGCTGCAACGCCTGAAACAGCTCGCCCGTGGGCACCAGCTGGTCGGCGTAGAACAGTTCGATTTCCATCTGGCCGGCGGCCGCCTTGTTGAACATGTCGATCGCGGGCTTGATCACCTCGGCCCCCAGCGCGGCCCCGGCATAGGTTTGCAGCCGCCACCGGATCGGTGTCTGACCCAGCACGGCAGGCGCCGAAAGCGTGGTGGCCCCGGCGGCAAGCGCGCCGGTGGTCAGAAACTTGCGTCGTGTCGTGGTCATGGTCGTACCTCTCTCTTCAGGTTGGTCGGGGCCTTCGGCCTTCTCAGGGATTATAGATGGCATCCGGCAGCCACAGCGCGATGCCGGGGAACGCCATGATGATCGCCAAGGCCACGATCATCACACCGACAAACGGGAAGATCGAGACATAGATGTCGCGCAGGGTGACCTCGGGCGGCGCCATGGCGCGCATCAGGAACAGGTTATAGCCGAACGGTGGGGTCATGTAGGCGATCTGGCAGGTGATGGTGTAAAGCACGCCATACCAGATCAGATCAAATCCCAGCGCGGCCACCAGCGGCACATACAGCGGCGCCACGATCACCAACATCGCCGTGTCGTCCAGAAACGTGCCCATCACCAGATAGCTGAGCTGCATGATGATCAGCAGCGTCCACGGGCTGAGCCCCATATCGGTCAGGAACACCTGCTTGAGCGCATCAACCGCGCGCAACCCGTCAAAAATCGCGCCAAAGGCAAGCGCCGCAAGGATGATCCACATGAACATACACGACACCAACAGGGTCTGGCGGGTCGCGGTTTCAAAAACAGTCCAGGTCAGCCGCCCCTTGATCGCCGCAGCGCCCAAGGCAGCCAGCGCGCCGATCACGCTACTTTCCACAAGCCGGGTATAGCCCATCACGAAGGGACCCATCATCACGACGAAAATCCCCAGAGGAAGCGCACCTGACCACAGAAGGTGGCGACGTTCAGCCGGGGTAATCGCCTCGCGTTCAGAGGGGGGCAGAACCGGGCCCAGGTCCGGGTTCAGGCGGCAGCGCAGCCAGATGTAGGTAATGAACATCGCCGCCATCAGCAGACCCGGCAGAATGCCCGCCAGCCACAGCTTGCCCACCGGCTGCCGCGCGATCATGGCATAGAGCACCAGAACCACCGAGGGCGGGATCAGGATGCCAAGGCTGGACCCGGCCTGGATGACCCCCGTGACCATTATCTTGTTGTATCCCCGGCGCAATAGTTCGGGCAGCGCGATGGTCGCACCGATGGCCATGCCGGCGACGCTGAGGCCATTCATCGCGGAAATCAGCACCATGAGCAGGATTGTCCCGATGGCCAACCCCCCTGGCACGGGGCCGAACCAGACATGGAACATGCGGTACAGATCATCGGCCAGCCGGGCCTCGGACAGGATATAGCCCATCAGGATGAACATCGGCAGCGTCAGGATGGGGAACCATCCCATCAGCTTGATGGTCTGTGCAAACGCAATGTCATAGCCGCCCCGGTCACCCCACAGCGCCAGCGCGGCCACCACCGCGACAAAGCCGATGATGCCGAACATGCGTTGCCCGGTCAGCAACAGCACCAGCATGGAGCCGAACATCAGCATGGCGATCATGTCGGTCGACATCAGATCTCGCGCCCCCGCAGCCTTGCGATGTCGCGGATCAGGAAGGCGGTGCATTGCAGCAGCATCATCCCCAACCCCAGCACCATCACCGCCTTGACCGGCCACATATAGGGCCGCCACAACCCGCGCCGGCGTTCACCGCTTTCAAGCGCGTATTGAAGGCTTTCGACGCCGCCCCAAATCATCACCCCTAGGTAGAACAGGATGGCAAGGATGGTCACGGCATCGATCATCGCCCGCGTGCGGTCCGACCAGCGCGAATAAAGCAGGTCCATCCGCACCGCCGAGCCCTGCTGTAACGCCCAGGCGCCCCCCAGCATGAAGTATCCCACCATCAGGAACTGTGCCATTTCGTCGGTCCAGACCTGCGGCGCCCAGGTGGCCCGCGCCACCGCCCCCCATAGCAGAACCCCCATCAGCAGATACAAGGACCACATCGCCACCTTGCCGATACCGCGGTTGAACCGTTCGACCCAGTGCACATAGGCGACCAGAACCCCCGGCATCACGCGCCCCTCAGCGCAGCCATCGCGCGCGTCAGCACCGGCGCCAGCCGTTCGGCCATCTCGGCCTGCGACGCGTCGTCGGCGATCAGGTCGTTGCGGATTTCGAGCATGGCATGGGGCAGGCCATAGGGCACGGCATGCAGCCGCAACAAATGCGTCACCTCGTCGGCGGCGGAATAGGGTGCGTTCAGTTCTGCGCGCAACCCGGTCATGGCCCACGCCGCCGCCAGCACGGCGCGGGCAAAGCGGTCGTCCTCGGGTCGGGTGTCATCGTGGATGACGCCGAATTCCACCGGACGCGGCGCGCCGTGCCAGACCGGGGTGAAAGAATGCACCGTGACAAGGACCGGGCGCAGCCCCAGCACAAGGCGCCGGGCGATGACCGCCGCCAACCCGGCATGAAACGGGGCATAGACCGCCGCCACCCGCGCCGCCGCCTCGGCGGGGGCCAGCCCGCAGTTGCCGGGAATGTCGATGTTTTCGGACCGGACCGGCATGGCACCCGGGCTGTCGGGCGCACGGTTCAGATCGTGGATCAACCGGCTGACCGGAGCATGCACCAAACAGGCATCCAGACGCGCCGCCAGACCGCGCGCAACACCCAGCGCCCCGGGATCCCACGCGATATGCGCTTGTTGCGCCGCCGCATCCAGCCCCAGGGTGCCCCACGGTGGCGGAAAAGCATTGGACGCATGCTCGCATACGAGTACGATACGCGAAGGCGCGTCGGGTTGTTCGACCCGCGCGGCGAAGTCGTGTTGATCCGTCATTGGTCGGGTCACCCCTGTTGCCCGCTCAGGCTGGGGCAGGCCGGGGCGCGCTGTCAAGATTCTTTCGCTCGATGAAATTCCTGTTACAAAGCTTTCAGCATCTTCCAGAGGCGCGATGATGAACTTTCAGG
>JAUXPG010000227.1 GCA_030683915.1 Gemmobacter sp. | reverse complement strand
GTGCGGTAGCGGGCGGGCTTGGGCTTGCTCATGCCACCCGTCTAACCGCATGGATTCGCGATGTGAATCCTTCACGGCGAGAGTTCTGCAACAACGCCCATCCACTCCATCAATGGCGCGCCATGGCTCATTCCAGAACGGCTTCACCGCGCTTGGTATCCCCGTAACAGAAGCCGTGGGATAATCTGTCCGGGGATAGCGGAACCCTGTTCGTCACCCGATTTGTGCAACATGTGTAACCGCCCCATGCGCAAGAGGGGTCTTTAAAGCTGACTTTGGTGCGTCACCGGGTGCTGACATGTGTCCGGCCTCTGTTTCGGCCATCTTCACGCCGCGGGCACGTATGGTGTTCGAAGGTCGGGTCCAGATCAAAGCCGCATGCTCGAAGGCACTCTGTTGCACACTGGTTCTCCCGATGCCGTCTGACGACGATTGCGCAAAACTGCTCCTTGCCCTCTTCCGCTCCGACGTCCTCGCGACCGACGGACGGCTTACACCGCTGCGGTCGGAGACTGGTAGCCGCCGCCCCAGGCCATCAGGACCCAGATCGAAGCCACGAACGCCACTGGTTCCAAGAGAGTGGCAAAGGCCGCGCCATCTTGTTCGCCAGCGCCACCCTCTCCAGAGTCGGCGGCTTGCGCGTAAGCATCCCGCCAAGCCATGTGCCCGGCCGAACTGCGGCATGGACATGCCGCTTGATGATGACGCTGTTGGCACCGACGATCAGCCGTCGTCGCAGCGACCGCTCGCCCATCTTCGTCGTGGCACCGAGCCGCTGTTTGCCGCCGGTCGAATGCTGCCGTGGCACCAGACCCAAACAAGCCGCAAAGTCGCCTGCCTTGGAAGACGTCTCAGGCGGAGGCGCCAGGACCGCGATGGCCGTCGCGATCAGTGGCCCAATCCCCGGAACGGTCATCGGACGGCGGGCGACCTCGTTGTCCTTGGCGCGCTGTGCGATCTCAGCATCGAGCTTGCCGATCTCCGTCTCCAGATGGGAGAGAGCCGCGACCAGCACCTTCAACGAGGCAATCGCATCTGCCGGCAGGCCGCTGTCGGACTCCTCGACGATGGCGATCAGTCGCGCGGCATTGGCTGCGCCTTGCGGCAGGATCTGGCCGAACTCGCCCAAGTGGCCGCGGAGCGCATTGATCGCCTGCGTCCGCTGCCGGATCAGCAGTTCGCGGATCCGGAAAACCATCGCGGCCCCCTGGGTCTCTTCGCTCTTCATGGGCACGAAGCGCATCGTCGGTCGCATGGCCGCTTCGCAGATCGCTTCAGCATCGGCAGCGTCGTTCTTTTAACGCTTTGCGTATGGCTTCGGCGGGATCAGCCGGACCTCATGGCCCAAATTGCAGATCTCGCGGCCCCAGAAATGCGCGCCCCCGCAGGCTTCCATCGCCACGACGCAGGGCCGCAACCGCCCGAAAAAAGCAAGCACCTGATCACGTCTCAACTTCTTGCGCAGAACCGCCCGACCCGCGGCGTCAGCACCATGCGCCTGAAACACATTCTTCGCCAGGTCGAGCTCGACCGCCATAATCTCCGAGATGACCGCTTCCCTATGTGGATCCTCGCAGGCCCACCTTATCCCTCTTTCAGAGGAAGAACTTGACGGATTTCGCTGCGGAACGACAAGCACGCGATCAGCAGGATCCCGCTGCTATCCGCAGGTCGAGGTGACGGCAACCGGGAAAGACGACCAGATGATCGCGACGACCGCCGACCAGCCCAGCCAAATGCTGACATCGCCCGCAAGTCCTGTCGCCGGGGCCACACGCCGCATCTGCAACACCGCCACAAGTCCAAGCTGGATGCCGATGGCGACCAGCCACGCCCCTACGAGCGCCACCCGCCCGTGGCTCAGCGTCAGACCGAGCGCGGGCCAATGTTCCGAACAGACCAGGCCCTGCAGCCCGTAAATGGCGCTGAAGGTCGCGAACCAGACGAAGAGCGGGCCAAAGATGCGTATGACATCGATCATGTCACTGCTCCGGGCAGTTGCAGTGCGGCAAGGCCGATCAGCGCGACCACTGACGCGTAATCCGTCCACAGCCGCGCGATGCGCACCTCACCGAAACGGTCGGGTGCGACGTATCCCGCATAGCGGCGCACGGTGGCATAGATGCTCATCCCCGCGGCCAAGGCGACGTGCACCAGCACATAGCCCGCGATGACCCAGATGATCGCGTCATAGGCATGCAGTTCCGGGTCGGCCGCGGCCCGCACCGCCATGATCGCCGCCGTGGCCATCGCCGCCGCACCCGCAAGGGCCAATGCGACGCCCGGCCACATCGTGCCGCCCCGCCGCAGATGCCGTTCGGCAAGCCTGATACCAAAGGGCGCCACGACAACACCCGCAAGACCCACAAGCGGGCCGATGATCCCCGGCTCGAGATAGGCGGGCGGGGGCCAGTTCGGCGCGACCGTCCACAGGAAGGCATAACCGAAGATCAGCGAAGCAAAGAAGGTCGCATCTGCCAGCAGAAGGAACGCACTTCCCCACCAGCCCGGGGGCTGCGGCACGGTTGCCGCCCGTGGCAGGTTCAGCCCGTGCCCCACATCGCGCATCACATCGTCCCCGCGGCTGCCAAGGCCCCAGGCCCACAACGCCATCAGCGCCGCGACCCCGATCAGTGACAGCGGCACCATCCAGTACAGCTTGGTCAGAAGCCCCAGAAAGATGCCGCCCGTCACGAAGGCCAGAATGATCGGCAGCGGTGTATTCGGCGGAAAGACGACCACCTGCAACGGCTCACCCGTAGCGATATCAACCACCAATGTCTCGCGTTGGCCCTTGTAGGCGTCGCCCAGATATCCTTCTCCCCGCGCGATCCGATGAGGCAGCGCGGGATCGTCATAAAGCGGATCACGTGCACTGACCCGCGGCAGGCTCGCAAAGTTGTAGGCCGGGGACGGGTTCGCCATCGCCCATTCAAGCGTGCCCGCCCGCCACGGATCACGCCGGATCCGCGCGGCGAAAACGGTGTTGACGGCGATGTCGATGATGACGAGGCCGAAACCGATGGCCGTGATGAAGCCGCCGATGGACGAGATCAGGTTGATGACCTCCCATCCATGCCCGCCTTCGTAGGTGAAGGTGCGTCGCCGCTGCCCCAGCAGCCCCACCCAGTGCATCGCAAGAAAGGTGACGTGAAAGCCCACGAATACAAGCCAGAAGGCTGTCTCGCCCAGCCGGAAGAACCGCTTTCGCCCGGTCAGCAGCGGCATCCAGTAGTAAAGCCCGGCCAGAAACGGAAAGACAAAGCCGCCAACCAGCACATAATGCATATGCGCCACGACGAAATGCGTGTCATGGGCCTGCCAGTCGAACGGCACGACGGCAACCATCACCCCGGTAAGCCCGCCGATGACGAAGGTGGCAAAGAACCCGATGATCCAGAGCATCGGCAGCTTGAGTTGCGGCCGCCCCTTCCACAGCGTGCCAAGCCAGGCGAAAATCTGGATTCCCGTCGGCACCGCCACCAGCGTGGAGGCGGCGGAAAAGAACGCCAGCGCCATGTGGGGAATGCCGGTGGCGAACATGTGGTGCACCCAGATGCCGAAACTGAGTACGCCCAAGGCCACCGCCGCCGCGATGACCCAAGCATAGCCAAGCAGCGTGGTGCGCGCCATGACCGGCAACACGGTCGAGATCACGCCTGCCGCTGGCAGAAAGATAATGTAGACCTCCGGGTGGCCGAACAGCCAGAACAGGTGCTGCCACAAGAGGCTGTCACCGCCTTGCGCCACCTGAAAGAACGGCCAGCCAAAGGCCCGCTCCAGTTCCAGCAGCACCGACCCGAGGATCAGCGGCGGAAAGCCTGTCAGGATCATCAGGGCCACGACCAGCAGATACCAGGCAAAAATCGGCATCTTGTCGAGGGACATGCCCGGCGCGCGGTAGCGCAGGATCGTCACCGTGATCTCGACCGCGGCGCTGATGGCCGAGATTTCGACGAAGGTGATCCCGATCAGCCAGAAATCCGAATTGATGCCGGGGCTGCCAAGGGTCGATGACAGCGGCGGATACAGGAACCAGCCGCTGTCGGGCGCGATGCCTGCGAACATCGCGAAAAGCAGCATCGACCCGCCGAACACATAGCACCAGTAGCCAAACGCCGTGAGGCGCGGAAAAGCCAGATCCCGTGCGCCCAGCATCT
This sequence comes from Gemmobacter sp., assembly GCA_030683915.1. Taxonomy (GTDB): domain Bacteria; phylum Pseudomonadota; class Alphaproteobacteria; order Rhodobacterales; family Rhodobacteraceae; genus Wagnerdoeblera. The sequence continues at coordinate 2,920 of JAUXPG010000227.1, read as the reverse complement.
TTGGCAGGAAATAGATCGCGGCCCCTTCGATCAGCGGGATCGCGAACAGGAACATCATGATGGTCCCGTGCATGGTAAAGACCTGCGCATAGACCTCGGGCCCCATGAAGGCGGACCGGGGCGTGGCAAGCTGGGCCCGGATCAGCATGGCAAGGATGCCGCCGATCAGAAAGAACACGATGGCCGTGCCCATGAACATGCGGCCAAGGTCATTATGGTTCACGGTGGTGAACCAGCCTTTCCAGCCGGGATCGGATTGCCAGATCCGGGTCAGTTGGCGATGTCGGCGAAGCGGGCTCATGGTGCACCGTCCGTCAGGAAGGCGGACCAGCCTTCGGCGTCATGGGCAATGACGACAAATCGGTGCCCGAGAAAGCCGGGCCCGTTGTATTCGGCGCTGACACCGGCATAGCGGCCGGGTTTCCACGCTTCGATGCGCAGGACGTTCTCATGCCCCGGCAGTGCATCAAGCTTGCCCGCAAGGCGCGGCACCCAGAAACTGTGGATCACGTCCACTGTGGTGATCCTGACATCCACGGGCGTGGCTGCCGGGATATGCAGCACGTTCTCGGTCACCAAATCGGGCGCGTCGGCATAGGAAAACCGCCACTCCCACTGTCGCCCCTCGGCATGGACCGTGACCACCGCCGGATCGTCACGCGGCAAAAGCCGCTCTCCGATGACAAGCCCGTAAGCCAGCAGCGCCGCCAGCACGACCAGCGGAAAACAAAGGCCCAAGCCCACGAGCCAAACCTTTTCACGGCCCCGTGCCGCGCCGTCCTCGCCTACAGGATTGTCCGCGTCCGCAACGCCGGGGCGGCGAAACGTCAGCGCCAGCAGCACCATCACAAAAACAAAGATCAGCGTGGCTCCCGCCAGCATGATCCACCACAGAGTCGCGATCACATTGGCCGCCGGCCCGGCCGGATCGACGGTCGAGAGCGAATTTTCGCAACCGACAAGCAGGACAAGCGTTGTCATCAGAGACGCAACCGACAGGAGACGCCGTCCATGCCCCAGCCGATCGTGCAAAAAGCCGAAGCTATGCAGGTCGATCCGATCACCTCGCACCCCAATTTCGACCTCACCGAATCCAAGATCGCGATCAACGGCCACCCGATCCACGCGATGTCCGTGGCCTTTCCCGTGGCGCTGACCTTCTGCACCTTCGGCGCGGATGCGCTTTACTGGTGGACGGGCGACCTCTTCTGGGCGCGGGCGGCAGTCTGGGCTGCGGGGACGGCCTTCCTGTTCGGCCTTGCTGCCGGCGCGTCCGGCACGTTGGAGCTGCTGGCCGTGCCGGGCATTCGCAAACGCGCCCCCGCCTGGACGCATTTTGTGCTGGCCGTCATGCTCCTGTCGCTGCTGGGGGCCAATTGGGGCTACAGGATGGGCGGTTTTGAAAGCGCCGTCCTGCCCTACGGCATCCTCTTGTCGGCGTTCAATGTCCTGGCCGTCATGATGACCGGGTGGCATGGCGGCAAGCTTGTCTTTGACTATCATCTGGGCACATCGAAAAGGAACTGACGGTCCTGCGGCTCTGTCAGCCAGTCAGGGATGGGAATGCCGCCAAGGTCCGGTTTCCCCAGAACAAGGAACAGAATCACAACGACGGGCGTGACCAGAACGACGAGGGGCCAGACCGGCTCGGGCGGGATGTGCGTGCCTTCGGTTTCGGCGACCTTCACGATCACGTGACCGACCCATGCGTGAAAGAGGACCAGCGCCGAAACCGCGACCAGTTTGGCGAACATCCACAGGACAAAGACCTCGCGCAGGAAGATCAGCACCGTGCCCGATGCAATGGCTATGACGGCGGCCGGCGTCACGATCAGGGTGTAGCCGTAATGGGACGCGCGCCGGATCCGGGCATAATCCTGTTGCCCCACGGCGGCTTCATGACGCGCCAGCACCAGCGGCAAGGCAAAAAGCCCCCCGCACCAGATGGCCAGCGTGCCGATGTGCAACGCCTTGAAATGTGGGATGAGGGCGTACAGCCAGTCGGTCATGCGGTGTGGCCCGCCAAAGACCGCCAGCCGCGGCGCGCGACGATGGCCCCGAACGCGATATAGGGGATGCCTGCCGGCACCCACATGATAAGCCCGCCAAGCTGCTGATCGCCAAGCGGCGTGAATCCCCAGCCAAGCGGGGCTACCTGATGGATCGCGTAAAGCGGATCGGGGGCGAATGTCAGAAGCGCGCCCAGAAACGCCATCTGCATGAAGCCCGCCGACGCATAGAGCAGCGCCTGCCCCGGCATCTGCACCGGGCTCAGGACCGCGCGCCAGAACAGGATGGCCGACCCCAGCAATGACGCCTGCATCACCCAGTAGACCGCGTAATGCCCAAGGGCGAGGTCATAGGCTGCAGGCACGTGCCAACCCCACAACAGGGCCGTAGACACCAAGAAGGCGGGCCAGACCGGACGCTGTGCCTTGAGCGGCCAGACCATCGCCAGAAGGGGCGCCGCCGCCGCGACAAGCAGCACATGATGCACGACCCGCGCCGAAAAGAGCGCGGCCGACAGCGCGCAAAGCGGCGATATGAAGGCCACCGCCAGCACCGCCACACCCACAAGCCCCGCTCGGCTGCGCCCAACGGCCAGCGCCAAGAACCCCAGCATCGCCAGAACCGGCGGATCAAGGTTCCACCGCCCCCAGATCTCGGACGGGAGGGGGGCCGTGCCGCAGTAGATTCCCCAAAGCGCGTCGGCCATCATCGCACCAATCCCCGCCGGGACGTAAGGCCTGCCAAAGCCTGTGCTGATACTGGACAGAGGGCTGGGCCATGGGTGGGGGCTAGGGCGCGGGGCATGGACTCTCACGTCTGAAGCGGGCTGTTGCAGATGAGAACCGCAAAAGCCGCACATCGTTCCGACCTGCTTGTGCGCTGACGGGCGACGGTGCCCGCGCCGGCAACT
>JAUXPG010000190.1 GCA_030683915.1 Gemmobacter sp. | reverse complement strand
GATCCGGGGCCGGTGGAAACCGGCGGCACACTGCGGGCGGACTGGCGGCGCGGGGCGCTGGCATTCCGCCATGTCGCCACCGAGGCGGTGCCCGAGGTTTCGGCGCATTACCACCCCAAGGTACGGATCGCCGGCACCGCGCGGCGCTGTTTCCTGATCGACGATACCCGCGTGATCCTGCCTGCGTTCGGTGCCTATACCGGGGGGCTTGATACCCGCGCGGCACCGCTGGCGGGGCTGATGCGGCCCGGTGCGCTGGCGGTGTTGACCGGGCCGCGCGCCCGGGTGGTGCCGATGCCCCGGTGAGGGGTCGGGCATTTCAAGCTTGAAACTTTTGCCGCTTTCGGGCATGCAGTCGTGGCAAAGGGAGCCCGCGATGACCACCGATTTCGACGCCACCAAGGCGATGTTCGACCTGCCCGAAGGGGTGATTTATCTGGATGGCAATTCGCTGGGCCCGCTGCCGCGCGGCGTGGCCGACCGTGTTGGCCGGGCCATCACCGCAGAATGGGGCCAGATGCTGATCACCGGCTGGAACAAGGCCGGCTGGATGGACATGCCCGCCCGCGTGGGCGACCGCATCGCCCGGCTGATCGGGGCGGAACCCGGCCATGTGGTGATGGGCGACACGCTGTCGATCAAGGTCTATCAGGCGCTGGCTTCGGCACTGGAGATGAACCCCGGCCGCAAGGTGATCTTGTCCGACACCGGCAACTTTCCATCCGACCTTTACATGGCCGATGGTCTGGTCCGCACGCTGGGGCAGGGCTATGCCTTGCGCACCGTCGCCCCCGAAGACGTGTTGGATGCGATTGACGATACGGTCGCCGTTACGCTGATCACCGAGGTGGATTACCGCACCGGACGGCGCCACGACATGAAGGCAATCACCGCGCGGGCGCATGCGATGGGTGCGTTGACGGTATGGGACCTTGCCCATTCGGCGGGCGCGCTGGACTGCGACCTGTCGGGCGCGCAGGCCGATTTTGCGGTGGGCTGCACCTATAAATACCTCAACTCCGGCCCCGGCGGCCCCGCCTTCATCTATGTCGCGCCGCGTCATGCCGATCGCGCGCGCCCGGCGCTGTCAGGGTGGCTGGGCCATGCGGCGCCCTTTGCCTTCGATCTTGATTATCGCCCCGGCGCGGGGATCGAACGGATGCGCGTCGGCACCCCGCCCATCCTGCAACTGGCGGCGCTGGATGCCGCGCTGGATGTGTGGGACCATGTGGCGATGGCCGACCTGCGCGCGCGGTCGCTCGCGCTGTCGGATGCGTTCATCGCGGCGGTGGAGCGGGCGTGCCCGGACCTGACGCTGACCACCCCGCGCGATCCCGCGATGCGCGGATCGCAGGCAAGTTTCCGGCATCCGCAGGGCTATGCCATCATGCAATCGCTGATCGCGCGTGGTGTCATCGGCGATTTCCGCGCGCCTGACATTCTGCGCTTTGGTTTCACCCCGCTGTTCATCGGCTTTGACGAGGTGGAGCGCGCCGCCACGATTCTGGCCGAGGTCATGGCCAACCGCCTCTGGGACCGACCGGAATACCACGCCCGCGCCAAGGTCACCTGACGTCGATGCCCGCGCAGCCCCACCCCCTTGCTCCGCCCCGCGCCACCGGCCGCGAACGGCTTGCGGCGCGCGGGTGGCGGCGGTCGGAGCCTCCGGCGGGGATATTTGGGTCGGCGCGAAGCCGGGCATTGCCGCCTTTGTGCCGACCGGCCGCCTGGGCCTGCCTCTGGCGCAGGTTGGGGTCGGCGGCCATACTCAACCGGCGGGTGTCGGCTGTGACCTGACAGCCTGACACCTTGTTTCCGGGAGAGACCCCATGACCACACCGACCGGCTGCCCCTTCAGTGGCACCACCGCCTATGATCCGGCGCAGGATGGCGCCGAAATGTCGTTCGACGGGCGCATGTCCTATGGCGATTACCTGCAGATCGACCGCATCCTGACCAGCCAGCACCTGCTGACCGGCGCGCATGACGAAATGCTGTTCATCATCCAGCATCAGACCAGCGAATTGTGGATGCGCCTTGCGATTCACGAACTCGATGCCGCGCGGCGCGCCATTGCCGAGGGGCGGGCGCGCGAAGCGTTCAAGATGCTGGCGCGAATCGCGCGGATATTTGAGCAGCTCAATTCCGCGTGGGACGTGCTGCGCACGATGACTCCCGCCGATTACACCACCTTTCGCGAAGGGCTGGGGCAGTCTTCGGGTTTTCAGTCTTGGCAATACCGGCTGATCGAATATGCGGTTGGCAACCGCAACCTTGCCATGCTGCGCCCGCATGCCCACCGCGCCGACCTGACCGCGAAGCTGGAGGCTGAACTGGCCCGCCCCAGCCTTTATGACGAGGCGCTGCGCCATCTGGCCCGTGCGGGGCTGCCGGTGCCTGATGCCGTGCTGACCCGCGATCTGCGGGCGCCCTGGGTTGAAAATGACGCCGTGCGCGAGGTCTGGGCCACGGTCTACCGCGACCCGACGCGGCATTGGGAGGTGTATGAACTGGCCGAAAAACTGGTGGACTTCGAAGATTATTTCCGGCGCTGGCGGTTCAACCATGTCACCACCGTGGAACGGGTGATCGGCTTCAAGCGCGGCACCGGGGGCACCTCGGGCGTGCAGTATCTGCGCCGGATGCTCGAGGTGCAGCTTTTCCCTGAACTGTGGAGCCTGCGTACCAGCCTTTGACCGGGCGCGGGGGCAGGCGTGAATGTGCTTTTCCGCCAAACCGTTCCGTCCTAACCTTTGGGGGTATGAGTCTGCGGAGTTTCGGATGCGCCTGCCCCTTTTGATTGCCGCCCTGATCGGCCTGGCCGCCTGCACCTTTGATCCTGAAACCGGGCAGTTCGTGCCCCCGCCCCTTGCCGACCAGCCGCACCCGGTGCCCTATGTGGCCACCAAGGACGGGCCGCACAGCATTCCGGCCGTGCCGCTGGAGAAGGTGAACCCGGCCTATCAGCGCACCATCGTCGCCAACCCGCTGCGCGGCGAGGCGGCGGGCACCATCCTGATCGATACGGCGGCACGGTTCCTGTATCTGGTGCAGGATGACCGCACCGCGCTGCGCTATGGCATCAGCGTGGGGCGCGAAGGGTTCGACTGGACGGGCGAGGCGGTGGTGGCACGGTTCGCGCAGTGGCCGACGTGGACTCCGCCGCCCGAGATGATCCGCCGCCAGCCGGACCTGGCGAAATGGGCCGGGGGCCAGCCGGGCGGGCCGCGCAATCCGCTGGGCGCGCGGGCCATCTATCTGACACAAGGCGGGGTGGACACGGGATACCGCATCCACGGCACGCCGGAATGGTCGTCGATCGGGCGTGCGGCCTCGTCGGGTTGCATCCGGATGGTCAATCAGGATGTGATCGACTTGTATGGTCGCGTTCAGAAAGGCGCCAAGGTCATCGTGCGTTAGGACGAGTTGTAGGCCGTGGCGTAGAGGGCAACTCGGGACTGACGCACCAGAGCGGAGGGGCGCATGGCACGCAAGGCAGCGATCATCGGGGGCGGCGCGCAGGGCTGTGGCTGGGCGGCGCGGTTCCTGCTGAACGGGTGGGATGTTGCAATGTGCTGCCCTGATCCCGAGACACCGCACCGGATGTCAGAGGTGCTGGCACAGGCGCGGGCGGCGGGGGGGCTGTTGACGGAATGGCCGATGCCGCCAGAGGGACGGCTGACATTCGCGCAAGAGGTTGAGAGCGTCGCGCAAAATTCTGAATATATTCACATTTTATCAAGTTGGTGTCTGGAGGCGCTGACCCGTAGCCGGCAGTTTGCGTCCGGTGCGGTGATCGGGTGTTCTGCTCCGGATTTCAACCTGTTGGCGTTGCAGCAGGCTTCGGTCATGCCGGGCGTGATCTTGCGCATCTGTGCGGTTGATCCGGTTTATCTGTTGCCCTTGGCCGAAGTGACACACCACGCGAACACATCCAGCGTGCATATTGAGAAGGCGAAGAAAATCCTGCGCGAAATCGGCATGGTTCCCCTGTGCCTGACCAGTGATGTCGGTGGTGGCATCACCGACCGATTGGCCAAGGCGCTGTCGGACGCGGCAACTGAACTGGTGCAGGACGGCGTGGCGACGCCCGAGGATATCGACAGCGCGCTTGCCCTGGGGCTTGGCTTGCACTGGGCGCTCGGGGGAGCCTTTGGCTCCGACAGACCCTCTGATGCACAGTTGGTCGCCCTTCTGCGCGCAATGAAGGACCGCAACATTGGCGCGGGGCGCGCTTTGGTGGACCATGACGCCCGCCGCCGCACGCCTGTATCTGACCCCACACCCGACCCCGCCGCGCCGATGGAGATGGCGCAGTTGCAGGTGCTGCCCAGCTGGATCGACTATAACGGGCACATGACCGAAAGCCGCTACCTGTTCGCCTGTTCCGAGATCACCGACGCCTTCCTGCGGCATATCGGGGCGGGGCTGGACTATGTGGCGGGCGGGCACAGCTATTACTCCGCTGAAACCCATATTCTGCACAAGGGCGAGGCGAAACTGGGCGACCGGCTGGCGGGCACGGTGCAGGTTCTGGGTGCGGATGCCAAGCGGATGCACCTTTTCGTCACCATTGCCCGCGACGGCCGGGTGGTTGCGACGCTGGAACAGATGCTGTTGCACGTAGATATGGCCGCGGCACGTGCCTGTCCTGCCGCGCCCGAGCTGCTGGCCCGGTTGATGCCGATTGCCGACGCGCACAAGGCGCTGCCGTGGCCCGACGGTGCGGGCCGCCACGTCGGTCAGGCGCGGCGGTGACGGGCCTGGGCGGCCCGCCTTAGCTGCGCCAGCCGAAAAAGCCAGCGGGCGCCTGACCCAGCAGGTCGCGGGCCAGATCGGCCCCCATTGCGGCGGCATCCGCCACCGGGCCGCGCCGATCACCTTGTATCGCCTCTGACCCGTCAGGGCGCAGGATTTCGCCGCGCAGCCACATCGCCGTGCCGTCCAGCACCGCAAGCCCGGCAATTGGTGTCTCGCACGATCCATCCAGCGTGGCGAGGAACGACCGTTCCGCCGTCAGCCGATGCCCGGTCGGCGCGTGATGGATGGCAGCCAGCAGGTCGGCCACCCGGCTGTCTGCCATGCGCCGCTCGATTCCGATCGCGCCCTGCGCGACGGCGGGCAGCATGTCGTCCACCTCGATCGCGCCTTGCGCCACATGGGTCAAGCCCAGCCGGTTCAGGCCCGCCATGGCCAGAAAGGTCGCCGCTGCGACGCCGTCCTCCAGCTTTTTCAGCCGGGTCTGCACGTTGCCGCGAAATTCGACCAGCGTCAGGTCCGGGCGCCGGTTGGCCAGTTGCGCCCTGCGGCGCAGGCTGGACGACCCTACCACCGCGCCCTGCGGCAGATCGGCCATCCGGGCAACGCCGGGCGACACGAAGGCATCGCGCACATCCTCGCGCGGGAGGTCGCAGTCCAGCAGCAGGCCCGAAGGCTGCGCGGTCGGCATGTCCTTCATCGAATGCACGGCAATGTCGATCGAACCGTCCAGCAGCGCTTCTTCGATCTCGCGCGTGAAGAGGCCCTTGTTGCCGATTTCCTTCAAGGGCTTGTCGGCGGCGATCAGCGCGCGGTCATCGCCTGACACCTTGATCACCACGATCTCGAACGCGGCTTCGGGCAGGTCGTGGGCGGCCATCAGGCGGCGGCGGGTTTCATGCGCCTGAGCCAGCGCCAGCGGTGAACCGCGGGTGCCGATGCGCAAGGGAAGGGCGGGGGAGGGAAGGTCATGCGTCATGGGCACAGGCATAGCGCTGTCCATGCAGGCTGACAACTCCTCCGTCACATCTGCCCATTGACAACATCGCGCCCACGCGCGACCCAAGGGTCAGGACCGGAGGATGAGATGACCGAAAAGACCCTGTTGCGCGCGCTCAAAGGCGAAACCCTGCCCATCCCGCCGGTCTGGCTGATGCGACAGGCGGGGCGCTATCTGCCGGAATACCGCGCGACGCGCGCGCAGGCGGGCGATTTCCTGTCGCTGTGCTACAACCCCGAGCTTGCGGCCGAGGTCACGCTGCAGCCGATCCGCCGCTATGGGTTCGATGCCGCCATCCTGTTCGCCGATATCCTGTTGATCGGGCAGGCGATGGGGTCAAAACTGTGGTTCGCCGAAGGCGAAGGCCCGCGGATGTCCACCATCACCGACGCCGCCGGGGTGGATGCGCTGCGCCCGACCGAGGCGATTCACGAAACGCTTGCGCCGGTCTATGAGACGGTGCGGATCCTTGCGCGCGAACTGCCCAAGGAGACGACGCTGATCGGCTTTGCCGGGGCGCCATGGACGGTGGCAACCTATATGATCGGCGGCAAAGGCAAGGATGAACAGGCGGCGGCCCATGCCTTCAAGGCGGCAGACCGCGTGGCCTTTGCCCGGCTGCTGGACCGCATCGCGGATGCGACGGTGGAATACCTGTCGGCACAGATCGCGGCAGGGGCGGAAGTGGTCAAACTGTTCGACAGTTGGGCCGGCAGCCTGAAAGGTCAGGATTTTCAGGAATTCTGCGTGGCACCCGCCGCGCGGATCATCGCCGACCTCAAGGCGCGGCACCCCGATATCCCTGTCATCGCCTTTCCGCGCGAGGCGGGGCAGGGCTATGTCGGTTTCGCCCGGGCGACGGGGGCGGACTGTGTGGCGGTGGACAACTCGGTGTCGGCCGACTGGGCTGCGGCGCATGTGCAGGTTGACGGCTGTGTGCAGGGCAACCTCGACCCGCGCCATATGGTGACCGGCGGGCCGGACCTTGTGGCCGAGGCAAAGCGCATCTGCAAGGCCTTTGCCGGCGGACCGCACATCTTCAATCTTGGCCACGGCATCACGCCAGAAGCCGACCCCGACAATGTGCACCGCTTGCTCGAGGCGATTCGTGGCTGACGCGGCGCGCACAAGGCCCCGCCGTGGGAGCGGGTTGTTCGCTGGAAACCGCTGCGGCTTCCCGAAAAGAAACTGCAGCAGATTCCTTTCAGGAAGCCGGATTGGAGCCTGACAAAGGCTCCGGGGCCGAGTTTCTCCTGAAAACTCCGCTGCGGCGCGGTGTCAGGGGCGCCAGCGCAGAAAATTGGCGATCAGGCGCAGGCCGGTCGCCTGGGATTTTTCGGGGTGGAATTGCGTGCCGACGATATTGTCGCGCCCGACAATGGCCGTGACGGCGCCTGCGTAATCGACATGCGCCAGAAGGTTGGCGGGGTTGGACACCTGCATGGCGTAAGAGTGCACGAAATAGGCGTGGTCGCCGGTGGCGATGCCATCCAGCACCGGGTGGGGCTGGTCTATCACCAGATCATTCCAGCCCATGTGCGGCACCTTCAATGCGGGGTCCGCCGGGGTGATGCGTGTCACCTCGCCGTCAATCCAGCCAAAACCCGATGTGTCGCGGTATTCCCGGCCCCATGTTGCCAGCATCTGCATGCCCACACAGATGCCAAGAAACGGCACGGCGCGCCGGGTCACCGCTTCGGCAATCGCCTCGTAAAGCCCGGTATGGTCGTTCAATGCCTGTCGGCAAGCCGGAAACGCACCATCGCCTGGCAGCACCACGCGGGTGGCGCGGGCCACATCCTCGGGGCGGGACGACACCAGCACCGCGCCGGCTCCGGCCTCGACCGCCATGCGCTGAAACG
>JAUXPG010000055.1 GCA_030683915.1 Gemmobacter sp. | reverse complement strand
GCCCAGGGTATTGGCGATCCCCAGCGCCGGCACGCCCAGCGACACGCCCGCCACGACCAGACACGCGCCCAACAAGACCGCAGGTACCCACATGTGCGACGCTCCCTTGCCACCCGTCCTGTCCGGAGCGTCGCAAACGGGAATGGCAAAAAGATGGCGCGTCAGGCCCGCTTGACCACGCGCAGCAGCGCGAGCAGGATCACCGCGCCCAAGGTCGAATGTAGAATAGCCGCCACCACGCCGCCGCCCAGCGACAGCCCCAGCCGGGGCAGCAGGAACGAGGCGATCAGAGCGCCCAGAATGCCGACGACCACGTTGCCGATCAGGCCAAACCCATACCCCGTTACGATTTTGCCTGCCAGCCAGCCCGCCACTGCCCCAATCAGGATCAGTGCCACAAAGCTCTCGATGCCCATCAGTCAGCCTTTCTGCATTGCCTGGCCCTAAAGTTCGGCCACCACGTCATACATCACGGGCTCGAACCCCCGGCACAACCCGGCAATTTCTCGGTTGCGTTCCCGCATTTCCATTGTGCGAAGCATCGCCTGATAGTCCTCGCGGCGGTCCCACTGTGAATAATTGCAGATGCGGGTCATCGCGTCGTTCATGTGCAACCGGGCCGAGATGAACCCCGGCTGGTGGCGGATCACGTCGGCATAGGCCGCTTGCAGCCTGTCCATAAGGTCCTGCGCGGTGGCGGGGGTCATTTCAAAGGTGGTGATCACGGTCTGGCCGGCGGGGCGCGTCTGGCTTGGCATGGCTCGATCCTCCCTGTGGGGATCATGGCACGAAATGTCGTGCAGGTCACCCGATCTGCGCAGGTCCGTCAGACCCGGTGATAGGGGGACCCGGCCAGAATGGTTGCCGCGCGGTAGATCTGTTCCGCCAGCATCACCCGCACCAGCATATGCGGCCACACCATGCGCCCGAAACTGACCGAGGCATCGGCCCGTGCCCGCAAGGCGGGGTCTATGCCATCAGCGCCGCCGATGACAAAGGCGGCGTCCTGCCGCCCGTCATCACGCCAACGCGCCAGCAGGGCCGCGAATTCCGGGCTGGACAGCATCTGGCCACGCTCGTCCAGCGTACAAACCAACGCACCTGAGGGAATTGCGCGGGCGAGGAGTTCAGCCTCGGCCGCCATTCCCCCGCCCTTGCGGTCCTCGACCTCAAGCTCGGTGAGCGGGCCAAGGCCCAAGGGGCGGCCTGTCCTGTCGAACCGGGTGGTGTAATCCGCCACCAGGTCGCGTTCCGGTCCGTTGCGCAGTCGCCCGACCGCGACCACGCGCAGGCGCATCAGTCCTGCGGCGTGCGATGGGCGGCGCCCGGTTGCCACATCTTTTCAAGCTGATAGAACTCGCGCACTTCCGGGCGGAAGACATGCACGATCACATCGCCCGAATCGAGCAGCACCCAGTCGGCGGTTTCCTTGCCTTCCAGCTTGGCAATGATGCCGAACGCGGATTTCAACCGCTCGGCCAGCTTTTCGGCAATCGCCGCCACTTGCCGGGTGGACCGGCCCGAACAGATGACCATGTAGTCGGCAACGTCCGAGCGCCCGCGCAGGTCGATTTCGACAACGTCCTCGGCCTTGTCGTCGTCGACCGATGCCAGCACGGCGGCCAGCACCTCTTGCGGCGAAAAATCGGGCTGAGCCTTACGTTCGGCTCGGGGTCCGACCGGCAGGCCGGTCGCAGGATCGGAATGAGACAGGGGTTCACCCTCCCGAAAACGTGCCGCATGGCCCCGGCACCGGGCTTTGTCCAGCCTAGCACCAAGGTGGCGCAATCTCAACGGCGGGGCAAGCAACGGCGGCTATACCGGATCACCGCCCGGCGCAAGGGTCAGCGCAGATGCCACGAGACTTCGTTGCGGCGGTTCCACGGCAGGGTCATCGGGGCGTCGTAGAAATGGTATTGCGGGCCATCGCCCACCACCAGCCCCCGCGCTTGCGCCCAGACGCGCAAAGCCCCGGCGCGGCGCTCCATGTCCGCCGTATCGGGCAGGCCGGAAAACCGCTCCACCACCTGACGCCCGCCCGGCGCCTCGACGAATCGGATGCGGATGTCGCGCGGAGCGGGCAGGCTGGACGGGGTGAACCCCGACGGCACCATGAACCGCACGATCCAATGCGCGCCATTCGGCGCTTGGGTGACCGGCACGGTCATGGCGATTTTCTCGCCCGTGGCGTTGCCGCCAAAGATATAGCCCGCCAGCATGGAAAACCCGCGCGAGATGGCGGCGGACCGCGTGCCCTCCACCCGGACCTCGGCCAGCAGATGCGGGCCATAACGGCGGATTTCGCGCGCGCCGTCCACCGCTTCGACCGTGTAGGGCGGCATTTCATAGCCTTTGTGCCGTTCTTCTGCCTGCGCCATTCCTGCCCCCGCAAACAGACCCGCCGCCAATGCCAGCCACCGCATCCTGTCGCCCCTTCCCACACCGCCCGCCTGTGCACACATAGCTTGCGGCAAACGGGATTCGAGCGTATCACACCGCCCATGATCCGGTTTTTCGACATGTCCGATCGCGCGCGCCTGCCGCAGCGCTTTGCCCGCGAAAGCCGGTCGGTTCTTGCGCGACTTCGCTAAGTCCCGTCGTTGCCCCGGCGTGCCTGCACGCCCGTCTCCCCTTTCACAGCCACTTCCGAAAGATGAGCCATGACCGCTCCGCGCACGCTTTATGACAAGATCTGGGATGACCACGTCGTCCACACCGCCGAAGACGGCACCTGCCTGCTGTATATCGACCGCCATCTGGTGCACGAAGTCACCAGCCCGCAAGCCTTTGAGGGTCTGCGCATGGCAGGCCGCAAGGTGCGCGCGCCGGAAAAGACCATTGCCGTGCCCGACCACAACGTGCCGACCACCCCCGGCCGCGATATCCACATCGAGAACGAAGAATCGCGCATTCAGGTCGAGGCACTGGACAAGAACGCCCGCGATTTCGGCGTGGTCTATTATCCGGTGTCCGACATCCGTCAGGGCATCGTCCACATCGTCGGGCCGGAACAGGGCTGGACCCTGCCGGGCATGACCGTCGTGTGCGGTGACAGCCACACCGCCACACATGGCGCCTTCGGCGCGCTGGCGCATGGCATCGGCACGTCCGAAGTGGAGCATGTGCTGGCCACCCAGACACTGATCCAGAAGAAATCGAAGAACATGAAGGTCGAGATCACAGGGTCCTTGCGCCCCGGCGTCACGGCCAAGGACATCACCCTGTCGGTCATCGGCGCCACCGGCACCGCGGGCGGCACGGGCTATGTGATCGAATACTGCGGCCAAGCGATCCGCGAGCTTTCCATGGAAGGCCGCATGACGGTCTGCAACATGGCCATCGAAGGCGGCGCCCGCGCCGGCCTGATCGCGCCGGACGAAAAGACCTTTGCCTATGTGATGGGCCGCCCCCACGCCCCGAAGGGCGCAAAGTGGGAAGCCGCATTGGCCTACTGGAAAACGCTGTTCACCGACGAAGGCGCGCATTTCGACAAGGTCGTGACGATTCGCGGCGAAGACATCGCCCCGGTCGTGACATGGGGCACCAGCCCCGAGGACGTGCTGCCGATCACCGGCGTGGTGCCTTCGCCGTCGGATTTCACCGGCGGCAAGGTCGAAGCGGTGCAGCGGTCGCTGGATTACATGGGCCTGACCCCCGGCCAGAAGCTGACCGACATCAAGATCGACACGGTGTTCATCGGGTCGTGCACCAACGGCCGGATCGAGGACCTGCGCGCCGCCGCCGCCATCCTGAAGGGCAAGAAGGTCGCCCCCGGCATGCGCGCGATGGTGGTGCCCGGTTCGGGCCTTGTGCGCGCCCAGGCCGAAGAGGAAGGGCTGGCGCAGATCTTCATCGATGCGGGCTTTGAATGGCGGTTGGCAGGCTGCTCGATGTGCCTTGCGATGAACCCGGACCAGCTCAGCCCCGGCGAGCGCTGCGCGGCCACCAGCAACCGCAACTTTGAAGGCCGTCAGGGGCGCGGTGGCCGCACCCACCTGCTCAGCCCCGGCATGGCGGCTGCAGCGGCGATCA
>JAUXPG010000255.1 GCA_030683915.1 Gemmobacter sp. | reverse complement strand
CTCGGGCAGCGCGACGCGGGTGGTCGCGGTGCGGTTGCTGACCGAACCGCTGGATTTCGACAAGGGCGAGGTGACGGACAAGGGCTCGGACAACCAGCGTGCGGTGCTGCGGGAACGGGCGGATCTCGCGGCGGGGCTGTGGTCGGCGGACCCGGCGGTGATCCGGGCCGAAGGGTGGGGGGCGTGACGGCGGGCGACTGGGCGGGTGCGCCCGACCTGTCCGCCGAACCGCCGCGCCCGGACCCGGCCAGCCCGGACGACTCGGCGCTTGCGGGCTACATCGGCTACAACCTGAAACGTGTGCTCAGCCTTGTGCAGGGCGATCTGGCCCAGGTGCTGGCAGGGTTTGCCTTGCGCGCGGTGTCATTTTCGGCGCTGGGCGTGGTGGTGCGGCATCCCGGCATCAGCCAAAGCGGGCTGGCCGAGGTGTTGGCCGTCGAACGGTCGAACCTTGTGCAGCTGGTGGATGAGCTTTCGGGGCGCGGGTTGATCGTGCGCGCGCCGGTGGCGGGCGACCGCCGCCGCCACGCGCTGATGCCCACGACCGAAGGGTTGCGCCTGCACGCCGCCGCCGCGAGGGCGGTGGCCGCCCATGAGGCGCGGGTCTTTGCCATGCTGGACGCGGGCGAACAGGTGGCCTTGCTGGCCCTGCTGGCCAAGGTGCGGGCAGGTTGGCCGGGGCCGGTGTGACGGCGCGTCAGGGGCTGGCGCGGTGGCCCAGGTCCGTCGAAAGGTTGGCGGTAAAGGCGCGCGTGGCCGTCACGGTCGGGCCATCGGGCGCAAGGTCGATGCGTGGGGTCGGGCCGATGACGGTGACCGCCAGTTGCATGGCGCCCGTGTGGTCGAACACGGGCGCAGCCACCGCAGACACGCCGGGAATGGGCAGGTCCAGCGTGGTTTCATACCCCGCTGCCGCGACCCGCGCGATATCGGCCCAATAGGCCGCCTGCGCCGCCGGATCGGGCAGTTCCTGCGCGACGACGGGCGCCACCATGGCCCTTGGGCTGAACGCCGCGAACAGCCGCCCGGTGGCCGTCCCGGTCACGGTGAACATGCCGCCCACGCGCACGTTGGCGTGGATGCGCGCCGGGCTTTCGTGGACGTAGACGATGACCGGCCCGTGCATGCCCCAGACCGACACCGCCACCATCAGTTGCACCTCGTCGGCCA
Organism: Gemmobacter sp.; assembly: GCA_030683915.1. Classification (GTDB taxonomy): domain Bacteria; phylum Pseudomonadota; class Alphaproteobacteria; order Rhodobacterales; family Rhodobacteraceae; genus Wagnerdoeblera. Next base: position 16,625 of record JAUXPG010000255.1, on the reverse strand, counting down.
GTGCGGGCAGGCCGCGCATCGTCACGCGCCATGCGTCCTGTCCGCGCAGCCGCACAAGGCCAAGGTCCAGCGCGAAGGGGCCCAAGGCGTAAAGCCCGGTTTCCGTCTGTTCGACCATGCGGATGGTGCGCAGGCTGACAAGGTAGGGATGCAGCTGTGAGGGTGCTATGCCCAGTGCCTCGGCCAGATCGCGCAACTTGACCGGCTGGCCGGTGCGCGCCATTTCCCGCAGGATCGCGCCGCCGGTTTCCAGCGATTGCACGCCACGCTGCGGTTTGGGGGCGGGCGCGGTCATGGTCGGCTGGCCAGGGTGGCAGGAAGCGGCACGCGCTTGCCTGGAAAGGCCATCGACAGGATCAGCCCGCCCGAGGCCAGCGCGACGCCGGTCCATTGCAGTGCGTTGGGCACCAGCCCGGTGATGGGAATGGCCATCAGCACCGCCGCAGGGGGCAAAAGCGCGTTGTAGATCGCCCCGCGCCCCGTGCCCAGAATGGCGACCGCCGCCGCATAGGCGACCGGCGCACCGCTGCCGCCGACCAGACCTTGCACCACGGTCTGATGCACCCATGCGCCGCTGGGCAGGTCGGGGATGCCCCAGACCATGACCCAGACCGGCACGAACACCAGCGCGGAATACAAGGTGATGCCGGCCATCACCTCGACCGGCGGCAGGCGCCAGCGCCCGAGCAGCCAACTGAACGTGCCCCAAAGTGTGCCCGTGGCGACAAAACACAGATCGCCGAGCACGGCCCATATGCCGCTGGATTTGGTTTCGTCCGCCCTGTCGGCCCCCACTGCGATCAGCCCGGCAAGCAGCAACGCCAGCCCGATGATCCGCGGCAGGTTCAGCCGCTGGCCATCGACCAGGCGCACCAGCGCCAGTGCCACCAGAAGCGACACGCCTGGCCCGATCACCACCGCATGGCTGAGCGGGGCCAACTGGAACCCGGTGTTGAACAGCAGCGAAAACGCGGGGCCAGCCAGCAGCGCCAGTGCGATCAGCCGCCACTGCGGCAGCCGCCAGCCGCGCCAGATGAACCACGGCAACAGCACGACGGCTGCCACGCCGAACCGCAGCGCCGTCAGGTCCCATGCGCGAAACCCCTCGGCCCGCGCCAGTTCGGTGCCGACGTTGTAATAGGCCCAGCCCGCCGTGGCGGTCAGGCCAAGGGCGATGCCCGTCGCCTGACGCATCGCATCAGTCATTCCCGCCCGCCATGTGCCGCGCCGCGATCCAGCCGAAGGTCAGTGCAGGGCCCAAGGTGATGCCGCCGCCCGGATAGTTGCCGCCCATGATGCTCGCCGCGTCGTTACCTGCCGCATAGAGCCCTGCCACGGGACGACCGCCCTCGTCCAGCACCTGCGCGTTGGCATTCGTCTTCAGCCCGGCGAAAGTGCCCAGATCGCCCACATGCAGGCGCACGGCATAGAACGGCGCCTTGACCAGCGGGGCAAGGCAAGGGTTGGGCCGGTGATCGGGGTCGCCCAGACTGCGGTTATAGCTGGTCGATCCCTTGCCAAAGGCCGGGTCTTCGCCGCGCGCGGCGTGGCGGTTGAATTCGGCCACCGTGGTTTCCAGCATGGCCGGGTCTGCGCCGATCTGGCGGGCCAGATCCGCCAGCGTGCGCCCCCGGATCAGATACCCGTCGCGGATGAGATGGCCATAAGGCACCGGGGCGGGCTTGGCAAAGCCCAGCCCGTATTTCCGCAGCGCGCGGTGATCGGCGATGAACCACGCCGCGAGTTCGGCATCGGGGCCGCCTTCGTCGCGGCAGCGCGCCACCATCGCCTGACAGAAATCGTGGTAGCTTTGCGCCTCGTTCACAAAGCGGCGGCCCGACCGGGTGACGGCGATCACGCCCGGCTTCGAACGGTCCACGAAATGCGGGAAGGTGCCCAGCGTGCCGTCGCGGCGGCGCGGGCGCGAGATCGGCACCCATGCTGCGGAATGGGGCAGGGTGGTGTCCACCGTCGCGCCCACGGATTCGCCCAGCCGCAGCCCGTCGCCGGTGTTGCCCGGCGGCGCGGGGGACACGTGTTCGTGCCCGCTGGGGGCATGGGGCATCAGTTCGGCGCGGCGCAGCGCATCCTGCGGGAAACCGCCTGCCGCCAGCACCACGCCCTTGCGCGCGGTCACCTGCACCTCTCCGGTGCGGGTGTGCAGGATGGCACCGTTGACCCGGCCCCGCTCATCGCGCAGCAGACGTTTCACGGGGGCTTCGGTCCAGATGTCGACGCCCTTGTCGAAGGCCGATTTCGCCAGCCGTCCCACCAGCGCGTTGCCATTGGTCAGCCGCATGGGGCGGCCGTGGAAGGCCATGTCGCGCAGGAACTTGGCGAACAGTTTGGCCACGAAGAACGCCGAAACGACGGATCGCGTGACGTTGAAGAAATGCAGCAGTTCCTTGCCCGACCCGATCATCATGCCCAGCACGGTGATTTCCGCCAAGGGCGGGCGCAGGCGGCGGATTTCGGGGCCAAGTTCGCGCCCGTCAAACGGGCGCGCCACGATGGACCGACCGCCGTCCATGCCGCCCGGCGCGTCGGGGTGGTAATCGGCAAAGGTCGGGCCAAGGTCGAATTGGAGCGCGGTGTTTTCCTCAAAGAACGCCACCGCTTTCGGCCCGGCATCAAGAAACGCGTCGACGCGGGGCGCGTCGAAATGCGCGCCCGCCTCGTGCATCAGGTAGGTGCGGGCCTGTTCCACACTGTCTTGCACGCCTGCGCGCCGGGCGGGGCCGTTGCAGGGCACCCACATCCAGCCGCCCGACCGCGCGGTGGTGCCGCCGAACAGCGGTTCCTTTTCCGCCACCAGCACCGACAGGTGGCGGTGCGCCGCGGCGACCGCCGTGGCAAGCCCACCTGCGCCGGACCCCACGACCAGAACATCCACCTCATGTTGCCGCATTGCCCGGTCCTTCATGCTGTCAGGTATCCGCCGTCGACCGGCACCAGCGCGCCGGTGACATAGCTGGACAGGTCAGAGGCCAGAAAAAGCACCGGCCCCACCAGTTCTTCGGGCCTGCCCGTGCGGCGCATCGGGGTGTGCGCCATGAACCGGCCAATCGCGTCGGGGTCGGCGCGGGTGGCCTCGGTCATGGGGGTGTCGATCACGCCGGGCGCGATGGCGTTGACGCGGATGCCGTCGGCCGCGAGTTCATGCGCCAGCGCGCGGGTCAGTTGCAGCACCGCGCCCTTGGATGCCGCATAGGCCGCCAGCCCCGGCCCCGTGCTGACCGACATGATCGACGCAAGGTTGACGACCCGGCCCTTGGTCGCGCGCAACTGGTCAAGAAACGCGCGGGTGACCGTGGCGGTGCCGGTGGCATTGACGGCCATCACCGCCGCCCAATCGGCGGCAAAACTGTCGCTGCCCGCGGGCGTGCGGCGGATGATCCCGGCGTTGTTGACCAGAATTGCCGCAGGACCAAGGGCATCGGCGGCCGCCGCGGCGAACTGCGCGACCGACGCGGCGTCGGTCACGTCGAGCAGGACGCCGATCGCCTGACCGCCCGCTGCGGCAATCTCCGCTGCAACCGCTGCTGCCCCTGCTGCGTTGACATCCCCGATCGCCACGCGTGCCCCGGCCCGCGCAAGCCCCAGGGCGATGGCCCGGCCATTGCCTTGCGCCCCGCCGGTCACCACTGCGACCTGCCCCGCGATCCCGTCCATGGCACCCCTCCCCCCGAGTCCGAATTTGCGTGTTGCAAATTAGTTTGACTATAACTAACCTTTTCCTCATGCCAAGCCCCAACAGCTTGGCGCCACGGGAGAACCCGGTCAGCATGGCCGGGCGCGGCAACAGGGGAGGACACCATGAAAAAACGCCTTGCGGCGGCCTTGGCGGCTGCCAGCATCCTTGCCGGGGCCACTGCCCCGGCCACCGCCCAGACCTTTGATCTGCAAAGCGTGTTCGGGCTGAACGTGCCGTCCATCGGCCCCAGCCCGAAGCTGTGGGCCGAACGGGTCAGCCTGATGACCGGCGGCAAGGTCACGATCAACGTGCATGGCGCAGGCGATTTCGTGCCGCCGTTCGAGGTGTTCGGCGCGGTGTCCTCGGGTGCGCTGCAGATGGGGTTCGACTGGATCGGCTATTGGGCCGGGCAGATTCCGGTGGCGAACCTTGTCGGGTCGATGCCGTTCGGCCCGGAACCCGATATCGCGCTGGCGTGGATGTTCAATGGCGGCGGGCTCGAGATCATTCAGAAAGCCTATGATCCCCATGGCGTGGTGGTGCTGCCCTGCCATCTGGTCGGGGCCGAGGCCGGTGGCTGGTTCAACAAGGAAATCAACAGCGTTGACGACCTCAAGGGTCTGAACATGCGGATCGCCGGTTTGGGCGGCAAGACGATGGCCAAGCTGGGCGCCAACACCCAGTTGGTTCCGGCAGGCGAGATCTTCGTGTCGCTGGAAACCGGGCGGATCGATGCGGCGGAGTTTTCGGCGCCGCAGCTTGACGTGGGTCTGGGGCTGCAGCGGGTGACGAAGTACTACTACTTCCCCGGCTGGCATCAGCCCTCGAGCTGGGACAGTATCATCATCAACAAGGCCGTCTGGGATGGCTTGGGCGCTGACACGCAGAAGGTGATGAAAGAGGCCTGCTATGCCAACATCGCCTATAACCTGCACGATCAGGTGAACGCGCAGGCGGCGGCCATCAAGACCATCCGCGAGGCCGGGGTCGAGGTAAAGCGCTTCCCCGATGCGGTGCTTGCCGCGCTGAAGGCGGCGTCGAAGGACGTGCTGGCCGAAGAGGCCGCCAAGGACCCGATCTTTGCCGAGGCGCTTGCGTCGCTGACCGCCTATATGGATGGTGTGGGCGAATGGGCACGGCTGCAGGCCTTGCCGCGCGACTGAGGACGTGACCGGGCGGCCCGCGGGCCGGGCCGCCCCCCTTTTCGACCGCCGAGGACGCCCGTGATGGCCCGCTTTGCCGACACCCTGCTGGACCTGCTGTGCGTGCCGGCGAAATGGGCCAGCTGGTTGATGTTGCCGTTGATCGCCTCGGTGCTGATCGCGGTCGCGGGGGCCAAGCTGGGGTTCAACCGGCTGGCAAGCTGGGGGCCCGACCTGCCGTTGCTGGGGCGCGGGCTGACCATGAACGGGCTGCTGGATTTCCAGTGGCACGTGTTTGCCGTGATGGTGCTGTTCGGCGGTATTCTTGCCTATCGCAAGGACAGGCATGTGGCGGTGGAAACCGTGGCGGCGAACCTGCCGCCCCGGCTGCGGCTGGGGTTGCTGGCGTTCGGAGACCTGGCGTTTCTGGTGCCGTTCTGCCTGATCATCACGTGGTATGGCTGGTCCTATGCGCTGACCGCCTGGACCACCGGCGAAGGATCGACCCAAGGCGGGCTGACCGACCGCTGGATCATCAAGGCGATGTTGCCGCTGGCCTTTGGCCTTCTGGCGCTGGCGGGCGCGGTGCGGGGGCTGGCGCGGTTGGCCACGCTGGTGCGGGGGCCGCAGGCATGACCGAACATCTGTGGCCCATCCTGATGCTGCTGGGCCTGATGGCGGGCATCTTTTCCGGCTATCCCGTCGCCTTCGTGCTGGCCGGCATGGGCATCCTGTTCGCCTTTGTCACCGGGATTCCCATCCTGTTCCTGTCGCTGGGGGTGGGGCGAATCTTTTCGGGCGTGCTGGCAAACTGGTTGCTGGTGGCGATACCGCTGTTCGTGTTCATGGGCCTGATGCTGGAACGGTCGGGCATTGCCGAGCGGCTGTTGCGGTCGCTGGCGTCGGTGTTTCGCGGGGTGTCGGGCGGCTATGCCTTCGCCGTGGCGATCATCGGGGTGGTGATGGCGGCGTCCACCGGCATCATCGGGGCGTCGGTTGTGCTGATGGGCATGATGGCGCTGCCTGCGATGCGGGAAAACGGCTATGACATGCGGCTGGCGGCGGGGCTGATCGCGTCAAGCGGCACGCTGGGCATTCTGATACCGCCGTCGATCATGCTGATCATCCTTGGCGACCAGTTGCGCCTGTCTGTGGGCGACCTGTTCATGGGCGCCATCGTGCCGGGGCTGCTGTTGGGGGGGCTTTATGTCGGGTATCTGATTGCAGTGGCCGTGCTGGCGCCGCACCGGATGCCCGCTGCCGCAAAGGCCGAATCCGTGCCCTTCGCCACTGCGGTGTGGTGGCTGGCGCGCGACTTGCTGGTGCCCATGCTGCTGATCCTGTCGGTGCTCGGCACCATCGTCGTTGGCCTTGCCACGCCGACCGAGAGCGCGGCCATCGGGGCCGCCGGGGCGCTGGTGCTGGCGCTGTTGTCGCGCAAGCTGACGCTGCGGAGCCTGCGCGAAGCCCTGTATGACACCACGTCGACCACGGCGATGATCGTGTTCGTGATGATCGGGGCCAGCATCTTTTCGGTGGTGTTCCGCCGTCTGGGCGGCGATGCCATGTTGGCCGACATGTTCCTCAATGACGGCACAAGCCCGTGGACGGTGCTTTTGACCATCATGGCGCTGATCTTTGTGCTCGGGTTCTTTCTGGAATGGGTGGAAATCACGCTGGTGGTGGTGCCGATCGTGGCGCCCATCCTGACGGCGCTGGATTTCGGGATGCCGGCAGAGCATGTGCTGATCTGGTTCGCCATCGCGCTGGCGGTGAACCTGCAGACCAGTTTCCTGACACCGCCGTTCGGCTATGCGCTGTTTTACCTGCGCGGCATCGCCCCTGACCTGCCCATCGCGGTGATCTACCGCGGCGTCATCCCGTTTGTCGTGCTGCAACTGATCGCGCTGGGGCTGGTGCTGGCGTTTCCGGGGTTGGCGCTGAACCTGCCAATGTCACTGCGCTAATCGCGCTTGCGGATCGGGTCGGCCAGCAGCCGCAACCCGTTGAGCACGACGAGAACGGTGCCGCCTTCGTGCCCGATCACCGCCAAGGGCAGCGGCAGATCCCAAAACAGCCCGGCCGTGACCAGCAGCACCATTGCCCCCAGCGCAAACGCAAGGTTCTGGCGGATGATGCCGGCGGTGCGCCGGGCCAGTCGGTGCGCCTCGGCCAGCCGGGTCATGTCGTCGGACATCAGGGCGACGCCTGCGGCCTGCAAGGCCACTTCGGACCCGGCGGCGCCCATCGCGATGCCGACGTCCGCGCGCGCCAGGGCCGCCGCGTCGTTCACCCCGTCGCCGACGAAGGCCACCGGGCCCTGGGCCGCCATGCCTGCGATCAGCTGGACCTTGTCACCGGGCAAGAGATCGGCGTGAATTTCGTCGGGGCGCAGGCCAAGCCCGCCGCCGACCCGGTCGGCCACCGCGCGGCGGTCGCCTGTCATCATCGCCAGCGTCACGCCGGACCGGCGCAGCGCGGCCAACCCGGCCGCCGAACTGGCGCGCGGCGTGTCGGCCACGGCGGCCGCGCCCAGCACCTGCTGGCCGCGCCCCAGCCAAACCACGGTTTCCGCCGCCTCGTCGAACCCGTCGAGCGCGGTTGCATCCGCCCCCATCCGTGCCAGCATCCGCCGGTTGCCCGCCCAGACGCCGCCTGCGGCAGTGACCCCTTGGGAGGGATGGGCCTGCACCTCGGCCAGCAGGGCAGGGGCGATGCCGCGCCGGTCGGCCTCGGACCTGATGGCGGCGGCGATGGGGTGTTCGGACTGCGCCTCGATCCCCGCCAGAAGGGCAAGAAATGCCGCCTCGTCGCCGTTGGTCGCCACGATGCGCCGCACCTCGGCCTTGCCGGTGGTCAGCGTGCCGGTCTTGTCAAAGGCGAAGCCGCGCACCGATGCCAGCGTTTCCAGCGCCGCGCCACCCTTGAACAGCACGCCACCCCGCGCCGCCGCCGACAGGGCCGACAGGATCGCGGCAGGAACCGAGATGACCACCGCGCAGGGGCTGGCGGCGACAAGCAGCACGGCCGCCTTGTAAAGTGCTGCCTGCGTGTCGAGCCCCAGCGCCAGAAACACCGCGAAGGCCAGCACCGACCCTGCCAGCACCGCGACGGTATATCGCTGGCCGAACCAGTCGCTGAACCGCTCGGACGGCGCGCGCGCCGCCTGCGCCTCGGTCACCAGCCGGATCATGCGGGCGACCGTGCTGTCGGCCACCGGGCGCGTCACCGCCATGTCGATCACCGCCGACAGGTTCACGGTGGCCTCGTTCAGCGCATCGCCCGGCCCTTTGGTCACCGGCATGGATTCCCCGGTGATGGTGGACAGATCAAGCGGGCCGGTGCCCTGCACCACGACGCCATCCACCGGAACCCGCGCTCCGGGGCGCAGCACGACAATGTCGCCGGGCGCCAAGGCCGAGGTCGCCACCTCGTCGACGCCATCGCCGTTGCGGCGCAGCGCGGTGTCGGGGCGCAGGTGCATCAGGGCTTCGACCGCGCGCCGTGCCTTGCCCATCGCGCGGTGTTCCAGCGTGCCCGACAGGCTGAACAGCGCGAGCAGCACCGCACCTTCCAAGGGGGCGCCGACCGCCGCCGCCGCGAGGGCGGCCACAACCATCAGCAGGTCGATGTCAAGCACATGGTCGCGCCATAACCCCCGCAAGGCCGACAGCGCCGCCGGAACCCCGCCCGCCAGAAATGCCAGCAGGAACGCCGCTGCGGCAACCCGTTCCTGCGCGGTGAACTGCGCCGCCATCCCCGCCAAGGTCGCCGCGACCGTCACGGCGGTCAGCGTCATGTCGGTTCGTTCGGTGTGCTGGATCATCGGGGCCTTCGGTCTGCGGTGCGCCGGAGCCGGGCGCGGGATCGGGCAACCCTGCGCCGCCCGATCCCGCGATGCAAGTGCAGCGAATGCCGCAAGGCGCCTTGCCCTGCGCGCGCCATCGTTTAGAATGCGGACGCAGAATGCCGTCAGGGAGAGCCCGCATGCCCGCCACCCCCACCCACGCCGCCCCCGAAACCGAAACCGTCAGCCGCTGGAAAGTGGCCTGTGACGGCGGCGAAGGTGCGCTGGGGCATCCGCGCGTCTGGCTGGTGATCCCCGAGGAAACCGGCTGGATCGACTGCCCCTACTGCGACAAGCGGTATGTCCACGAAAGTGCGGCGGGCAAGGCGGCCTGACGCAGGTCAGCCCGCGGCAAGGATGGCGTCAAGCGCCGCTTGATTGCCGCGGGAAAACTCCAGCGGGCAGGCAAACCCCGCCTCGCCCCGTGCGGCGCGGCCAAAGTTTTCCACCATCAGGCGGTATTGATCCACGTCGGGGAACCTTTCCACCAGAACCGAGCCGTCGGCGGGCGAAATCTCGATCCGGGCTTCGCCCATGAGCGGCGGATTGAACGGTGCGGTCATCCGGATCCAGCCGGTGCTGCCGTGGAACACCATGTCCTGCCGGCGCTGCAACCGCATCCCGCAGTGCATGGAAAAGGTGAAATCCGGGAAATCCGCCCAGACGCGGGCGAACACGTCCACCCCGTTTTCGCGGCGGATGTCGGCCCGGATGTGGCCCGGTTCGGCCCCGGTGGCAAAGCGCGCGGTCACCAGCGGATAAACCCCGATGTCGCGCAGCCCGCCGCCGCCGGTTTCGGGCCGGTTGCGGATATTGCCGGGGTCGGTGTTGTGATAGGTAAACATACCCTCGACATGGCCGAGCCTGCCTATGGCGCCCTCGGCCAGCAGGGTGCGGACCCGCGCCCATTGCGGATGGTGGCAGACCATGAAGGCTTCGGCCGCCAACCGCCCGCTTGCATCGCGCGCGGCGATCAGCCGGTCGATTTCCGGCGCGGTCAAGGCCAGCGGCTTTTCACACAGCACATGCTTGCCCGCCGCCAGGGCCCGTTCGACCCACTCCACATGCATGTGGTTGGGCAGGGGAATGTAGATGGCATCGACATCCGCATCGGCCAGCAGCGCGTCATACCCCATGACCCGCAGGCCCGGCGCCACGGCGGCAAAGGGCGCGGCCTTGCCGGGGTCGCCGGTGCCCAAGGCCACAAGCTCGGCCTTTTCGGCGGTCTGAAAGGCGGGCAACAGCGCCGTGCGCGCAATCTTGGCCGCCCCGAGAATTCCCCAGCGCATCGGTGTCTCCTGAAAGGTTCTGCCGCGATGTTACCGCTATCGCGCGGCCAGTGCCACCTTTGGTTGGGGAGTGCCGCCCGCGCGGAAGGCCGCAAGCAATTCGGCCCGCCGCGCCGCCGCTTTTTGCGCGTTCGCCTCCTTTACCGGGCCAAAGCCCCGGATGGTCAGGGGCAGCGCGGCCAGTTCGCGCGCAACTGTCATTCGATCGGGGGTAAGGCCGGCCAGCACCTCGGCCATGTCCGCCTCGTATTCGGCGATCAGGGCGCGTTCCATGCGCCGTTCGGCCGTGCGCCCGAAGATATCCCACCGCCCGCCGCGCAGCCCCTTCATCCGCGCGAGTTGGCGAAAGACCGGCACCATCCAAGCGCCGAACGCCCGCTTCATGGGTCGACCGTCCGGCCCCATCCGGCTGATGATCGGCGGGGCGAGGTGGAAGGTCGGGCGGAAGGCGCCGTCGAACTCGGCGCGCGCCTTGTCCATCGTTTCAAGATGCAGGCGGGCGACCTCGTATTCATCCTTGTAGGCCAGAAGCTTGTGATAGCCCTGCGCCACCGCCAGCCGCAGGGCCGGGTCAGTCACCCGGTCCACCAAAGCCAGATAGCGCGCGGCAAGGCGGTCGTCCTGATAGCGGCGCAGATGGTCGGCGCGGAAGGCCACGGGGTCCACCGTCGGGGCGGCTTCGGGGTGCAGAAGTGCGGCGGCCTGTTCGGGATGCAGCACCGCCCAGCGGCCCAGATCAAAGGCCCGCAGGTTGGACGCCACGCCTGCCCCGTTCAGGTCCACCGCGGTGCGAATGGCATCGAGCGTCAGCGGCACCAGCCCCAGTTGCCACGCGGCGCCGAACACCATGATGTTGGAATAGATCGAATCCCCCAGCAGCACCCGCGCCAGACCCGAGGCATCAAAAAGGGCCAGCCGGTCGCCAAGGCGGCGCTGCAGGGCCAGTTCCAGCTGATCGGACGGCAGGCGGAAATCGGGTTGGCGGGTGAAATCGCCGGTGACGATCTCGTGGCTGTTGACCACCGCGCCGGTGCGGCCCGAGGTCATCAGGCCCAGCGTCTTGGCCCCGGCGGTCACCACCAGATCGCCGCCGATCACGCAATCCGCCTCGCCCACGGCGACACGGATGGCGGAAATATCCGAGGGGGTGTTGGCCAGACGGCAGTGAATGTGCACCGCGCCCCCCTTCTGGGCCAGACCGGCCATTTCCATCATGCCGGCCCCCTTGCCATCGACATGCGCTGCCATGGCAAGAATGGCGCCTACGGTGACCACGCCGGTTCCGCCCACGCCGGTCACCACCACGTTCCATGTTCCGTCGATCACCGGCAGAACCGGCAGCGGCAGGTCGGGCAGGTCAAGCGCGCGGGTGGCGGCCTTTTTCACCTTGGCCCCCTCCAGCGTCACAAAGGACGGGCAGAACCCCTTGAGGCAGGAAAAGTCCTTGTTGCAAGAGGACTGGTCGATGGCCCGCTTGCGCCCGAGTTCGGTTTCCACCGGGACCAGTGACACGCAGTTCGACTGCACGCCGCAATCGCCGCAGCCTTCGCAGACATCGGTGTTGATGAAGACGCGGCGGTCGGGGTCGGGGAATTGGCCGCGCTTGCGGCGGCGGCGCTTTTCGGCGGCGCAGGTCTGGATATACACCATCGCCGTTACACCGGGTATCTTGGCCAGCCGTTCCTGCATCGGCATCAGGTCTTCGCGTTCGGCCTTGAGGATATCGCCGGGGAAGGCCGCCCAGTTGATCTGTTCCTTGGGGTCATACACCACGGCAACCTTGCGCACGCCCACTGCCTGCAATTCGCGCACGATCTGCTGCGCGGTCAGCCCGCCTTCGTTCGGCTGGCCCCCGGTCATGGCAACGGCGTCGTTGAACAGGATCTTGTAGGTGATGTGCGTGCCCGCCGCCACCGCCGCCCGAATGGCCAGCGAGCCGGAGTGATTGTAGGTGCCGTCGCCAAGGTTCTGGAACACATGGTCGCGGTTGGAAAACGGCGCCTCGCCAACCCAGTTGGCGCCTTCGCCCCCCATTTGGGTAAAGCCGACCGTGCTGCGATCCATCCACTGCACCATGTAGTGACAGCCGATCCCGGCATAGGCGCGCGCGCCGTCGGGCACCTTGGTCGAGGTATTGTGCGGGCAGCCCGAACAGAAATAAGGGATGCGCGCCGCAAGGTCCTTGGCGTTGTCGGCGCGCCGGGCTTCGGCCAGCCGGGCCATGCTGGCGCGGATGCGGTCCGTCTCGCGCCCTTCCTCGATCAGGATGCCGCCCAGCTTTTCCGCGATCCAGATCGGGTCGAGCGCGAAGCGGGTGGGAAACAGTTCCACCCGGCGCCCGTTTTCCTCCGCGTCGCCCTTGTGCCAGCCGTACACACGCCGCCCGCGCCGGTTGTCAAAGATGGCTTCCTTGATCTGCACCTCGATCAGCTTGCGCTTTTCCTCGACCACCACGATGAGGTCGAGCCCTTCGGCCCACGCGGAAAACCCGGCCATATCCAGCGGAAACACCTGACCCACCTTGTAGGTGGTAATGCCCAGACGCTCCGCCTCGGCCGCGTCGATTCCCAAAAGCGACAGCGCATGCACTAGGTCGAGCCAGTTCTTGCCTGCGGCGACCAGCCCGATCTTCGCGTCGGGCTTGCCCCAGATGCGCTTGTCCATGCCATTGGCGCGGCTGAATGCCTCGGCGGCGAAGCGCTTGAAGTCGATCATCCGCGCTTCCTGCGCGATGGGGGTGTCGACCAGACGAATGTTCAGCCCGCCTTCCGGCATGGTGAAGTCGGGCTGCACAAACGACATCCGGTCGGGGCGGCCATCGACAACGGCGGTGGCCTCGATCGTGTCCTTCATGGTCTTGAGGCCAACCCAGACACCCGCAAACCGGCTGAGCGCCCAGCCATAAAGGCCGTAGTCCAGAACTTCCTGCACCCCGGCAGGCGAGACGACCGGCATATAGGCATCCACCATCGCCCAGTCGGACTGGTGCAGCGTGGTGCTGGATTCACCGGTGTGGTCGTCGCCCATCGCCATCAGCACGCCGCCGTGACGGCTGGTGCCGGCCATGTTGGCGTGGCGCATCACGTCGCCCGAACGGTCCACCCCGGGGCCCTTGCCATACCACAGGCCAAACACGCCATCGAACTTGCCTTCGCCCCGCAGTTCCGCCTGTTGGCTTCCCCAGATCGCGGTGGCGGCGAGGTCTTCGTTCAGGCCGGGCTGGAACACGATGTCGTGTGCGGACAGAAGCTTGCCCGCGCGTGTCATGGTCTGGTCCACGCCCCCCAGGGGCGACCCGCGATACCCTGTGCAATATCCGGCGGTGTTGAGCCCCAGCGCCCTGTCACGGGCCTTTTGCATCAGCATCAAACGCACAAGGGCTTGCGTGCCGTTCAAAAGCACGGTGGACTTCGTAAGGTCGAAGCGGTCGTTCAGCGACACATCCTGCCTGCTCATCGGGCACCTCCCATGCTGTCAAAGCGTTCCGGGGCATTATAGGTCAAAATTACTGACCTACAAAGCGCAATCTTGATCCCGGTTTCGTTTGCATTGGTTACACTTGCTACTTATCTGTCGTTGCGTGTGGGTAGGTTCGTCGTGCCAAAGAGTACCGGAATGGACTGGGATAAACTTAGAATCTTTCACGCGGTTGCAGATGCGGGCAGCCTTACCCACGCGGGTGAGTCGCTGCACCTGTCGCAATCGGCCGTCAGCCGCCAGATCCGCGCGCTGGAAGAATCGCTGGTGACCACGCTGTTCCACCGCCACGCCCGCGGCCTGATTCTGACGGAGCAGGGGGAACTGCTGTTCGACGCCACCAAGGCGATGGTCAAGCGGTTGGATGCGGCCGCCGCGCGCATCCGCGACAGCGAAGACGAGGTGTTGGGCGAACTGCGTGTGACCACCACCACGGGGTTTGGCACCCTGTGGCTGGCCCCGCGTCTTGGCACGCTTTACAAGCAGTATCCCGATCTTCGCATCGACCTGATGCTGGAAGAACGCGTGCTGGACCTGCCGATGCGCGAGGCTGACGTGGCCATCCGCATGAAGGAACCCAGTCAGGCCGACCTGATCCGCAAGCGGCTGATGGTCATCCGCATGCGGCTTTATGCGACACCGCAGTATCTGGATGAACGGGGCCGCCCGAAAACCCCGTCGGACTTGGTGAAGCACCGGCTGATCTGCCAGCAGTCCGGCGCGGCGCAGGTGGCTGCCGGTGCGCGCATCGTGAACGAGATGCTGGCGCATGATCCGGGATCGACCCTGAAGGTCAACAACTACTTCGGCGTGCTCCAGGGGGTGTTGAACCATCTGGGCATCGGGGTGCTGCCCGAATACCTGACGCCGGACTTCCCGCATCTGGAACGGGTGCTGCCGGACATCGAATCGGACGAGGTTCCGGTGTTTCTGGCCTACCCTGAGGAGTTGCGGCACTCCAAGCGCGTGGGGGCGTTCCGGGATTTCGTGATGAACGAAGTGATCGCCCATCGTCGCATCGCGCGGGAGTGATTTTTCTGCAACTGCACATTTTTGCTGCGACTGCAAAATATGCAAGCGCAGCAATGGTTTGCGCCGATGCCGTTTGCCATGCGCACAGCGCATAGCCGCATTGCCGCAAGTGCGAGCACTTAAAGCTTGAACGACCAGCGCCCACCCCCTAAATCCAAAAGAGAGGGCGGTGATGAGCTATCTCTCACTACCCTTTACCTCCCTGTTGGACTTCGGCCGAGCGAAAGCTCGGCCTTTTTTTTACCCATGCGCAAGATTGTCGGATTGTGGCGTCATTTCCGGCCCGGCGCTGATTTTTTCGGCACGGTTACAACCCCGGTCGCTGCGGAGTTCCTGCCCCTTTGGCGACGCCTGAACGCATTGATTGCCAATGCGCCGGTCAGTCGATATCCAAGGACGATAGGCACAGGGTATTCAACAGCAGGGTGGCGCGATGTTCTTCAAGTCAAAGGAAACGCCGGCGGCGCGCATTGCGCGGATCGAAAAGCAGTTTCCGATGCCGCCCGGTGAACTCAAGCGGCTTGAAGGGCGGCGTTGGATTCTGAACCATGTGCCCAAGGGCGGGGTCGGGGCCGAAATCGGCGTGTTCCGCGGCCACTTTTCGAACCTGATCTGCCAGATTGCCAAACCGAAAAAGCTTTATCTCATCGACCCCTGGACCACGATCGGCGCGACCTTTGGCTGGGGAAAGGAATACACCAACTTCGATACCCTGACCACCGAGGCCGCGCGCGAGCAGTCCCGCGCCTCGGTCGAACAACACGAAGACGTGGAATGCGTGATCATCGAGGATATCTACCCGCGCTGCGCGAGCCAGATCGTTGAGCCGCTGGATTTCGCCTATCTGGATGCCAGCCACAAATACGCCCCCACGCTGAACGAGCTGCGGCATCTGGACAAGCAGGTGAAGCCGGGTGGCCTCATCCTGGGCGACGACTGGGCGCCGGACCCGGCGAACCAGCATCACGGGGTGTTCGTGGCGGTTCAGGAATTCGTCGCGGCGACCGACTGGGAGATCATTGCCGCAGGTCCGGCCGCCCAATGGGCGCTGCGGCGCAAGCTGAAGGCCTGAGCCGCCAGCGGGAAATTCGTCGCCAGAGCACGGCGGGGGGCCCAAGACCCTTTCGCGTGCGCGACCTTTCCCCTATGACGCTGCGCAGATTCCCCACCGGAGGCCGCGATGACCGAACCCGAGATCACCCCCGACCTGATCGCGGCGCATGGCTTGAAACCCGACGAATGGGAACGCCTGCTGGGCATCATCGGGCGGCAGCCCACCTTTACCGAACTCGGCATCTTTTCGGCGATGTGGAACGAACATTGTTCCTACAAGTCGTCGAAGAAGTGGCTGCGGACGCTGCCCACCACCGGCCCGCAGGTGATTTGCGGTCCGGGCGAAAACGCCGGGGTGGTGGACATCGGCGATGGTCAAGCCGTCATCTTCAAGATGGAAAGCCACAACCACCCCTCATATATCGAACCGCATCAGGGCGCGGCCACCGGCGTGGGCGGCATCCTGCGTGACGTGTTCACCATGGGCGCACGCCCCATCGCGGCGATGAACGCGCTCAGCTTTGGTTTGCCCAGCCACCCCAAGACCGCGCATCTGGTGAAAGGCGTGGTCGAAGGCATCGGCGGTTATGGCAACGCATTCGGCGTGCCGACTGTGGGCGGCGAGGTGCGGTTTCACGCGGCCTATAACGGCAACTGTCTGGTCAATGCCTTTGCCGCAGGCATCGCGGATGCCGACAAGATTTTCTATTCGGTGGCCAGCGGCGTCGGCATGCCGGTGGTCTATCTGGGCGCCAAGACCGGGCGCGATGGTGTCGGCGGCGCCACGATGGCCTCGGCCGAGTTCGATGACACCATCGAGGAAAAGCGCCCCACCGTGCAGGTCGGCGACCCCTTCACCGAAAAGCGCCTTCTGGAAGCCTGTCTTGAGCTGATGGCCTCGGGGGCCGTGATCTCCATTCAAGACATGGGCGCGGCGGGTCTGACCTGTTCGGCGGTCGAGATGGGCGACAAGGGTGGCTTGGGCATCAAGCTGCAGTTGGATGAAGTGCCGCAGCGCGAAACCGGCATGACCGCCTATGAGATGATGCTGTCGGAATCGCAAGAACGCATGCTGATGGTCCTGAAGCCGG
>JAUXPG010000102.1 GCA_030683915.1 Gemmobacter sp. | reverse complement strand
AAGGTCAGCGGGTTCTTGCGGTCGGGGCGGTTCAACCGCACCGTGGCGATGCGGTCCTTGACCTCCCACAGAAAATGCTGCGGCTTCAGCCCTGCCAGTTCGGTCATGCCCTCTCACTCCCCATCCGTTTCAGGATCGCGGTCAACGCGTCCATATCCGTTTCGTCCATCGTCTCGAAAATCCGGTCCAGTTCGGCCTCGTGCCCGCTGGCCCAGCCCTCGAACACCCGCGCGCCTTCATCGGTCAGCGCCACATGCACCGTGCGGCGGTCGGCGGTGGACTGCGTGCGCTTGACCAGACCATCCTTTTCCAGCCGGTCAACCACCGTTGTCGCGTTGCCGTTCGACACCAGAAGCATCCGGCTCAGCTCGCTCATGGTGACGCCTTCGCGGCGGCGCCACAGGGCGGCCATCACGTCGAACCGGGGCAAGGTGGTTTCGTGGTTCAGCCGCAGGTATTCGCGCAGCTGCCCTTCGGCAGCGCGGGTCACGCCCAACAGCCGGATCCACATCTTCAGGCGCCGCTTGGACAGCGGATCGTTCATACTTCACCCCCCGCGATGGCAATGGCCTGCCCATTCATCGCATCCGACCCCGGCCCGCACAACCACAAGGCTGCCGCTGTCACCTCGTCGGGCTGCACAAGGCGGCCTTGCGGGTTGGTCGCCGTCAGCGCGCCGATGGCAAAGGCGCGGTCCTTGCCGGTCTTGTCCATGATGTTGGCGATGGACCGTTCGGTCATCTCGGTGTCCAGAAACCCCGGACACAGCGCATTCACCGTCACCGGCTTTTTCGCCACCTCCAGCGCCATCGACCGCACCAGCCCGACCACGCCATGTTTCGCCGCCGCATAGGGCGCGACATAGGCATAGCCCTTCAGCCCCGCCGTCGAGGCCACCGCGATCAGCCGGCCCCAGCCCTTCATCTGCCGCACCCCTTCGCGGAAGGTCAGGAAGGTGCCGGTCAGGTTGACCGCCAGCATGGCGTTCCAGTGGTCCAGCGTGACCTTGCCCACCGGCGCGCTGTCCGACGCCCCGGCATTGGCGATCACGATGTCACACGGCCCGGCTTGGGCGAACATCGCCTGCACGCTGGCCTCGTCGGTCACATCGGCCTGCACCGCGCGCGTGCCGGGCAGCCGGTCGGCCACCTCGGCCAAAGGCGCCATCCGGCGACCGGCAATCACCACCTCGGCCCCCGCGGCGGCAAAGCCGCGGGCCAGATCGGCACCCACCCCGGTGCCGCCCCCGGTGATGAGAACGCGCTTGCCTGCCAGCCCGGTCATGCGCGGAACGTCTCCTGCTGGCGTTCGCGCAAGCGGAACGCCAGATCGCGGCCACCCTTGTAGGGCGCGGGCCAGTCGCTGGTGGTATCGCCTTGCTCGACGGCGGCGTGCAGCGTCCAGTAGGGATCGGCCAGATGCGCGCGGGCAAGACACACCAGATCGGCCCGGCCGGCCATCAGGATACCATTCACCTGATCCCAGTCGCTGATGTTGCCGACCGTCATGGTGGGAATCCCGGCCTCGTTGCGGATGCGGTCGCTGAAGGGGGTCTGGAACATCCGGCCATAGATCGGGCGTTCCGCCGGGTCGGTCTGGCCCGACGACACGTCGATGATGTCGGCCCCCGCCGCACGGAACATCCGCGCGATGTCCACCGCCTCGCCGGGGGTCACGCCGCCATCGATCCAGTCATGCGCCGACACGCGCACCGACATCGGCTTGTCCTCGGGCCACACCGCCCGCATTGCCGCGAACACCTCCAGCGGCCAGCGCATGCGGTTCTCCAGCGACCCGCCATAGGCATCGGTGCGGGTGTTGGTGACGGGCGAGATGAAACTGCCGACCAGATAGCCATGCGCCGCGTGCAGTTCGATCATGTCCGCCCCGGCACGCCCGGCCATTTCCGCCGCCGCGACGAATTGCGCCTTCACCGCGTCCAGATCGGCCTGATCCATCGCCTTGGGCGTCTGGCTGGCCGGCTTGTAGGGAATGGCGCTGGCGCTGAGGATGGGCCAGTTGCCCGACGGCAGCGGCGCGTCGATTCCGCCGCCCTCCCACGGCACGCAGGTCGAGGCCTTGCGCCCGGCATGGCCGATCTGGATGCACAGCTTCGCGCTCGTCTCGGCATGCACGAAATCGGCCAGCCGCTTCCACGCCGCCTCATGCTCGGGCGCATAGAGGCCCGGACAGCCGGGGGTGATGCGCCCCACATCGGACACGCAGGTCATCTCGGTATAGATCAACCCCGCCCCGCCCTTGGCACGCTCGGCGTAATGCACGAAATGCCAGTCGGTCGGGCACCCGTCCACCGCCTTGTACTGCGCCATCGGCGACAGCACGATGCGGTTCTTCAACTCCATCCCGCGCAACCGGAACGGCGCGAACATCGGGCGCCGGCCCTTTTGCCCACCCGCCTGCTGCTGGAACCAATCCTCGGCCTGCTCCAGCCATGCGGCATCGCGCTTGCGCAGGTTCTCGTGGCTGATGCGCTGGCTGCGGGTCAGCAGTGAATAGGCGAACTGCGTCGGCGGCATGTCCAGATACCGCTCCACCTGCTCGAACCACTCAAGGCTGTTGCGCGCTGCCGATTGCAGGCGCAACACCTCCACCCGGCGCTCAGCCTGATACCGCTCGAACGCCTTTTCCATCGTGGGTTCGGAATGCAGGTATTCCGCCAGCGCAATCGCACTGTCGAAGGCCAGCCGCGACCCCGAGCCGATGGAAAAATGCCCCGTCGCCGCCGCATCCCCCATCAGCACGACATTCTCGTGATACCACCGCTCGCAGATCACGCGGGGGAAGTTCATCCACACCGCCGACCCGCGCAGGTGCGCCGCGTTGGAGATCAGGTTGTGCCCGCCCAGATGCGCGGCAAAGATGCGCTCGCAGGTGGCGACGGTTTCTTCCTTTTCCATCCGCTCGAAACCCCAGTTATCCCAGGTTTCCTGCGTGCATTCCACAATGAAGGTCGCGGTGTTGTCATCGAACTGATAGGCATGGGCCCAGACCCAGCCATGCTCGGTCTTCTCGAAGATGAAGGTGAAGGCGTCGTCGAACTTCTGATGCGTGCCCAGCCAGATGAACTTGCACAGCCGCATGTCGATGTCGGGCTTGAACACGTCGCGGTATTCGTAGCGCACCATGCTGTTGATGCCGTCGCTGGCCACCACGAGGTCATAGTCCTTGCGGTATTCCTCGGCCGACTTGAACACCGTCTCGAACAGCATCTCCACGCCCAGCTCGCGCGCGCGGGCCTGCAACAGGATCAGCATCTGCTTGCGCCCGATCCCGGCAAAGCCATGCCCGCCCGACACCGTGCGCACGCCGTCATGCACCGTGGCGATGTCATCCCAATAGGCAAAATGCGACCGGATCGCCTCGGTCGACACCGGGTCGTTCTTCTGCATCCGTCCCAGCGCGTCATCCGACAGCACCACGCCCCAGCCAAAGGTGTCGTTGGCCTTGTTGCGTTCCAGAACGGTGACCTGATGCGACGGGTCGCGCAACTTCATCGAGATGGCGAAATACAGGCCGGCCGGCCCGCCCCCGAGACACAGAATCTTCATGCTATCCTCCGATGGCGCGTTTGACCCCCACGGTATCAGTGCGTTTGCATTATTTCAAGCTTGAAACTTCAAGTCGGGGCCTTTTCCCGCACCCCCTGTCGGGGCTTGCCAGACAGGGGTTTTCAATGCGATTGCGCCGGCTGGACAGATGTAAGGGTGCGGCATGGAATTCCAGCCAGAGTTCGTTGAATCGCTGTTGGTCCACATTCAACCGGCGCTTGATCTGGCGCTGGGCTGGCTGACCAGCCCGGCGGCATGGTCGCAGTTCGCGCTCCTTGTCGTGGCGTGGCTGGCCGCCCGACTGCTGGCGCGCCGAATCACCCCGCAGGTCGCCCGTTTCCTGACCCCGGCAGCGGGTGCCACCCACATCGCCGCCCCCGCCATGCTGTTCTTGCGCGGGTTCCTGCCC
>JAUXPG010000093.1 GCA_030683915.1 Gemmobacter sp. | reverse complement strand
CAGCACCTTGGCCGGGGGCACCTTGCCCGCCGCCGTCACCTGCCCGGTGAAGAAGCGGCCAAAGTTGTTGCCCGCCTCGATCACGGCGCGGTATCCGGCGATGTTGGCCATCGACGACAGCGCGTCCATCTTCTGCGCGCGCGAGATCCGCGGCACCATGTCCATCGCCACCACGGTCGCGCCGCGTTCCTTGGCGATTTCAAGCAGTTCCGGGTTCTGCGCGGGCCAGAAGAACGAGATCAGCGTCTGCCCCTGACGCAGCATCTGCGCCTCGGCCACTTCGGGGCCACGCACCTTGACCAGCACATCCGCCGCGGCGACGACCGCTGCGGCATCGGCCAGCACCTCGACCCCGGCTGCGGCATAGGCGGCATCCGTGAACCCGGCTTTCGCCCCGGCCCCCGCCTCGATGCAGCAGACATGTCCGAGCTTTACCAGTTGAAGGGCAGAGTCCGGGGTCATTGCCACCCGGTTCTCGCCCTCGAACGTCTCTTTCAGAGCGCCGATCTTCACCTGACCTGTCCCCCTTCTATCCTGACGCGGCGGAAACCCGCCAGATTCCTTGCGCGCCCTCTTACCATTGCGCAAGAATATTTCACAAGCCCATGCTGCGCGGCAGCGCCTGGCTCTGCCGGGGGACTGGGCGAAGTGTCGCAACGTCCTGCTTGCGCGGGGCGGCTTGGTTGCGCCACTCTGGGCGTCAACCGCTGCGGAGGAGCGATGTGATGCTGACAGGACGCCACGCGCTGGTCACCGGCGGCGGCACGGGAATCGGGTTGGCCATTGCGCGGGCGCTGGCGGCGGAGGGCGCACAGGTCACCATCACCGGGCGCCGTCTGCCGGTGCTGCAAGATGCGGCGGCGACTGCGCCGGGATTGCATGCGCAGCAGATGGATGTGGCCGACGAGGGCAGCGTGACCGCGGGCATCGCCGCCGCGATTGCTGCGCGCGGGCCGGTCACCATCTGCGTGCCCAATGCGGGCATTGCCGAAGGGCGCGCCCTGCACAAAATGGACATGGCGTTCTGGCGCGAGATGATGGCGATCAATCTGGATGGCGCGTTCCTGACCTTGCGCGAATGTCTGCCCGGCATGCGCGCTGCCGGTTGGGGGCGCATCATTGCGGTCGCGTCGGTTGCGGGGTTGCGCGGGCTGAAGGGGGCACCGGCCTATACCGCGTCAAAGCATGGGCTGGTCGGCTTGGTGCGCGGCTTGTCCGAGGATCTCGCCGGTTCCGGCATCACCTGCAACGCGCTGTGCCCGGCCTATGTGGAGACCGAAATCGTCACCCGCAACGCCGCGCATATTTCGCAGCGTGCCGGGATATCGCAGGATCAGGCCATGCAGATCATGCTCTCGGCCAACCGCCACGGTCGGCTGGTCACGGTGGACGAGGTGGCGGCTGCGGCCTTGTGGCTGTGCCGCCCCGGATCGGACAGCATCAACGGACAGGCCATCGAGATTGCCGGAGGTCAGGCCTGACCCGGCCAGCCGCGCCCTTCGACTTCGGCCAGATAGGTGCGGCTGACCGGCACCGGGTCACCCACGGTCAGGCGCAGGAACACCCGTGCGCCTTCGCGCTCCACCGCGATCACCGCAGGGTCCGCCACCCAATGCGACCGATGCACGCGCAGGCCCTTGGCGCCTTCAAGTTCGGCCAGCGCGTCGGAGAACCGCATCAGCAGGCTGGCCGACCCGGCATCGGTCACCACGTCGACGTAATGATCGCGCCCCGACACCCGCAGCACCCGGCCGCGCAGGTCGGGCGCCAGACGGTCCAGAAGGCGCGGGTGGGGGCGATGCCCCGGCAGGGCGACCTGGCCGCCGGCGAACCCCACGACAGCCGGGCCGAGCGAGCCGTCGCCCATCGCGTGCCGCAGGGCGCAAAACCCCATCGTCAGGCAGAAAATGAACACTGCCAGTTCGCCCGGTTGCGGCGGCAGCAGTGGATAGAGATCGCTTCTGAGGTCCATCACCTGATGCACCGGCCACGTCAGGACCGTGGCCACCAGCAGCGCGGTCAACACGCCACCGCGCCACAACCCCGACAGGCCAAGCCGCGAATAGACCAGCACGCGCACCGCCACCGCAAGCACCAGCGCCAGCGCCGTGACGACAAGCCAGAACAACAAGCGGCGGATCAGCGGCACCTCTTCATAGCTGCCGAAAGGCCCGGCAAGCGCCATCATCACCGTCAGAAAGGCCCACGCCGCCAGCGTCACTGGCAACCCGAGATTGGCCCGCACTTCGTTTACAAAACCACGCATTCGATAACGACGACCAACACCCACGCACAGCCCGTCCCCTATCACCGAACCGGCCACATAACAATGCGCGGACCTTGCAAAGGCATACCCCGATGACCGATCCGACACCCCGAATCGCGGCCAGTTTTGCCCGGCAGGGCCTGATGCAAACGCTGGGCGCCCGGCTGGTCGAGGTGGCGCACGGCCGCGTCCGGATCGATGCGCCGGTGACCGACGCCGTCTGCCAGCAGCATGGCGCGGGCCATGCCGGGCTGACCTTTGCGCTGGGGGATACGGCGGCGGGCTATGCCGCGCTGACGCTGATCCCCGAGGGCAGCGAGGTGATGACCGCCGAGATCAAGATCAACCTGTTGCGCCCCGCCGTGGGCGACCGGCTGGAGGCGCGGGGCGAAGTGCTCAAGCCCGGGCGCCGGCTGATCGTGGTCAAGGCCGACATCTTTGCGCTGACCGGCGACCGGGAAACCCTGGTCGCCACGATGCTGGGCACCATGGTGCCGGTCGACGCCTAGCGCCCTTCAGGCCGTCAGACCCTGCGGTTCCGGCATGCCGTGGGCGCGGCAGCAGGCGGTGACGGTGTTGGCCAGCAGACAGGCGATGGTCATCGGCCCGACGCCGCCCGGGACCGGGGTGATGGCGCCCGCAACCTCGGCGGCGCTGGCGAAATGCACATCGCCCACCAGCTTGGCCTTGCCATCGCGTTCAACCCGGTTGATGCCCACGTCAATGACCGTGGCGCCGGGTTTCACCATGTCGCCGGTGATCATCTCGGGCCGGCCCACGGCAGCGACCAGAATGTCGGCGCGGCGGCACACCTCGGCCAGATCGCGGGTCCGGCTGTGGGCGATGGTCACCGTGCAGCTGTCGCCCAGCAAAAGCTGCGCCATCGGTTTGCCGACGATGTTGCTGCGCCCCACCACCACCGCATTCAGCCCCGACAGGCTGCCGTGATGGTCGCGCAGCATCATCAGGCAGCCGAGCGGCGTGCAGGGCACCATGCTTTTCTGCCCGGTCCCCAACAGCCCGACGTTGGAAATGTGGAACCCGTCAACATCCTTGGCCGGGTCGATTGCGTTGATCACCAGATCGGAATCCAGATGCCCCGGCAACGGCAGCTGGACAAGAATGCCGTGCACCGCCGGGTCCGCGTTCAGCCGGGCGATCAGCGCCAGCAGATCGGATTCCGACGTGTCCGCCGCAAGGCGGTGTTCGAAACTGGCCATGCCGACTTCGACCGTCGAGGCATGTTTGTTGCGCACGTAAACCTGGCTGGCCGGGTCTTCGCCCACCAGCACCACCGCGAGGCCGGGCTTGACCCCCGCCGCGACCAGCGTGGCCACATGCGCGGCCACCTGAGCGCGCACCCGCGCCGCGAATGCCTTTCCGTCGATAACCGTCGCAGCCACCGCAGCCTCCTTCATCCTGTCGGAAATTCGCCCCCACCGGAGGGCCGGCAGCGGCGAAGGGTATCCCCCGCCGCTGCCATAGCGTCAGAACAGGCCTTCGACAAACCCCTGTTCGTTCAGGCCGATCACCTCGGCGCTGGGAACCCGGGGCAGGCCGGGCATGGTCATGATCTCGCCGCAGATCACCACGATGAAGCCCGCGCCCGCCGACAGCCGCACTTCGCGGACCGGCACCGAATGCCCGGTGGGGGCGCCGCGCACGTTCGGGTCGGTGGTGAAGGAATACTGCGTCTTGGCCATGCAGACCGGGAAATGGCCATAGCCCGCCGCTTCCCACGCCTTCAGTTGTTCGCGGATCGACTTGTCGGCGATCACGGCATCGGCGTGGTAAATGCGCTTGGCAATCGTTTCGATCTTCTGGAACAGCGGCATGTCATCGGGGTAAAGCGGTGCAAAGGCCGACGGCCCTTCGGCCAGTTCGACAACCTTGTGGGCCAGTTCCTCGATCCCGGCGCTGCCGTGGGCCCAATGCTTGCACAGGATCGCCTCGGCGCCCTGCTGGGCGACATAGTCCTTGACGGCCTGAATCTCGGCTTCGGTGTCGCTGTAGAAGTGGTTGATGGCAACGACAACCGGCACGCCAAAGCCTTTGACGTTGGCGATGTGCCGGCCAAGGTTGGGGCAGCCCTTTTGCACCGCCGCCACGTTCTCGACGCCCAGATCGGCCTTGGCAACGCCGCCGTTCATCTTCATCGCGCGCACGGTGGCCACGATGACCGCCGCCGCCGGTTTCAGCCCGGCCTTGCGGCACTTGATGTCAAAGAACTTTTCCGCGCCAAGGTCGGCGCCGAAACCTGCCTCGGTCACCACATAATCGCCCAGTTTAAGCGCGGTCTGCGTGGCGGTCACGCTGTTGCAGCCATGGGCGATGTTGGCGAAGGGGCCGCCATGCACGAAGGCCGGGTTGTTTTCCAGCGTCTGCACGAGGTTCGGCTGCATCGCGTCCTTGAGCAGCACGGTCATCGCGCCATCGGCCTTGAGGTCGCGGGCATAGATCGGCTTCTTGTCGCGGGTATAGGCCACGACGATGCTGCCCAGACGGTGCTGCAGATCGGCAAGGTTGCGCGACAAGCACAGGATCGCCATCACTTCGGAGGCCACGGTGATGTCAAACCCGGTCTGGCGGGCAAAGCCGTTTGCCACGCCGCCCAGACCCACCACGATGTCGCGCAGGGCGCGGTCGTTCATGTCCATCACGCGGCGCCACACGATGCGGCGCTCGTCGATTTCCAGACTGTTGCCCCAGTAGATGTGGTTGTCGATCATCGCCGACAGCAGGTTGTGGGCGCTGGTGATGGCGTGGAAGTCGCCGGTAAAGTGAAGGTTCATTTCCTCCATCGGCACGACCTGCGCCATCCCGCCGCCAGCCGCCCCGCCCTTCATGCCGAAGTTCGGCCCAAGGCTTGCTTCGCGGATGCAGATCACGGCCTTCTTGCCGATGCGGTTCAGACCGTCGCCCAGCCCCACCGTCGTGGTCGTCTTGCCTTCGCCCGCCGGGGTGGGGTTGATCGCGGTCACCAGAATCAGCTTGCCATCGGGGCGCCCGGCAAGGCTGTCGATGAACGGCTGGCTGACCTTGGCCTTGTCGTGACCATAAGGCAGCAGGTGCTCGGTCGGGATGCCCAGCTTGTCGCCGATCACCTGGATCGGCTGTTTCTTCGCCTCGCGGGCGATTTCGATGTCGGTCTTGAAAGCCATGGTCCGCAACTCCCCTCGGGCAGAACGCCTTTGGCCTTGCATAGCGCCGCCGGGGCCGCCGCCAAGGCGCAATTGCGACAGGTCCTTGCCGGTTTCCGCCTTGGCCTGCGGCGGGTTGTCGGGGTCAGACCGGGCGCCAACGCCGCTGCGACGGGATAAACAGCCGAAGCACATCGCCCGGGCGCAGGGTGCCTTCGCGTTCCACCCATGCGGTCACGCCCCGCCGGCCCTGCGCCGCCGCCTTGAACCGCGCGCCATAGCCGGGATGTGCGATTTCGATCGGACGGGCCGGCAAGGTGCAGGGCAAATTCTCCAGATCGACCACCAGCGTGGCACCGTCAGGCCCTTGCAGGCGGCTGGACGGCGGCAGATGGGTGAAATCGGCAATCCCCTCGACCACCAGTGAGGCGCCGACCAGTGCAGGGTCCAGCAGCGCCAGCCCCATGTCGGCAGCGATCAGCGCCAGTTCTTCGGCAGACAGGATCGACAGTTGCCGGGTATTGGCAATTTCTGTGCCGCGCGGATGCAGCGCCAAGACGCGGCTGCACGAGGGCCGGGTCAAGCCGCCATGCGCCTCGCCCAGCGGGCCCGCGAAGGTCAGGCGCAGTTCAGGCGCGGGGGCCGAGGCCAGCGCCACGCTGCGGTCGGCCACATGGCCCAGCCAGACGACGCGGGCGGTGTGGGGCGCAAGTTTCAGGGTCGCCATCCGTCAGGTCCTCACCACAAAGAACACCCGGCGAAACGGGAACAGCGCGCTGCCGTCGCGCAGGCGGGGATAGGCAAGGTCCAGCGCAGCGTCATAGGCGGCCAGAAAGGTGGCCTGCTGGTCAGGGTCTAGCGGGGCCAGAATCGGGCGGAGCACCGTCGATTCAGTAAAGGCCCGCACCGGATGGCCGGACGGAACCGGCGCCAGATGCTGAAGATAGGTGGTTTCCCACGCGCTGACGGTGCCGTGGGGCGACAAAAGATGCCAATAGGCATCGGGCGTCGCCACGGCCGGGCGGTCGGGCGCGGCGGGCCCAAGGGCGGGGAACAGGCCCCACGCGGTGTCGCGCGCCAGCCGGTGCGAGGGGGCATCGTGCTGCCCCGGCATCTGCACCGCCAGCACGCCACCGGGCGCCAGCCCCTGCACCAGACGCGGCAACAGCGTATCGTGCGGGCCCAGCCAGTGCAGGA
Organism: Gemmobacter sp.; assembly: GCA_030683915.1. GTDB lineage: Bacteria > Pseudomonadota > Alphaproteobacteria > Rhodobacterales > Rhodobacteraceae > Wagnerdoeblera. The sequence goes on along the minus strand of JAUXPG010000093.1, from coordinate 9,820 downwards.
CGGCATTGGAAAAGATCAGCGCGGGCGGATCAGCCGGGTGCCACGTCGCGATATCGGCGTCGGCAAGGCTGTCATAACAGGCCGTTCCGCGCGCCTTGTCCAGCATGGCAGCCGAACTGTCCAACCCCTCGATCCGTCGGCTGCCATAGCGGGCGCGCAGCAAGGGGCCGGCCGCACCCGCCCCGCAGCCAAGGTCAACGACCGGCCCGGGCGGCAGATCGCCCGGCACCTGTGCCAAAAGGTCCGCCGCCGGACGCAGGCGCAGTCCGGTAAAGCGGGCGTAACTGTCGGGGTTCCAGTCGGTCATGCGGGGGTCCGTTGCGGTGTTGCGCCTGTGGGGCGCACCTGCATTGCAAAAGGGCCGACCCAAACGGGCCGGCCCTTTGTGCGGTTGGTGGGGATCAGGCCGAAGGCTCCGGTTCCATCCCGCCGGCGGACCCGCCGCGCGGCTTGGTCTTGGGGATGGAGATCAGGTTCGACAACCCGCCGCTGGGCGGCGGTGCGGCCCCGGCATCGTCACCGCTGTCCAGCGATTCACCGGCGATCACCTTGCGGATCTCGTCACCCGTCAGGGTTTCGTATTCCAGCAGACCCTTGGCCAGACGTTCAAAGTCATCGTTCTTTTCCAGAAGGATGCGGCGGGCGGTTTCATACCCCTCATCGATCAGCCGCTTCACTTCCTGTTCGATCAGCCGCTTGGTTTCCGCCGAGACCGAGAAGCCCCCGGCGTTGCCCTGATACCCTTCGTGCGCCTCGGCATAATCGACGTTGCCGACCAGATCGGACATGCCCCAGCGCAGCACCATCGCCCGCGCCAGCGCGCTGGCCTGCTGGATGTCGCCCGATGGACCGTTCGATACCGAACCATCGCCCCACTTGATGATTTCGGCGGCCTTGCCTGCCATCGTCATGGCGATGCGCTGTTCGCACTGGTCCTTGTGCCAGTTCAGGCGGTCGATCTCCGGCAGACTCATCACCATGCCCAGCGCGCCGCCGCGCGGGATGATCGTGGCCTTGTAGACCGGATCGCACTTGGGCAGGTTCATACCGACGATGGCATGGCCCGCCTCGTGATAGGCGGTCATTTCCTTTTGTTCCTGCGTCAGCACCATCGACCGGCGCTCGGCCCCCATCATCACCTTGTCCTTGGCGTTTTCAAAATCGTCCATGGTGACAAAGCGGCGGCCCACGCGGGCGGCCATCAGCGCCGCCTCGTTCACAAGGTTCATCAGGTCGGCGCCCGAAAATCCCGGGGTGCCGCGCGCGATGGTGCGCAGGTCGACATCCGGGCCCAGCGGCACCTTGCGGGCATGAACGCCCAGAATTTTTTCCCGGCCCTTGATGTCGGGGTTCGGCACGTGGATCTGGCGGTCGAACCGGCCAGGGCGCAGCAGCGCGGGGTCGAGCACGTCCTTGCGGTTGGTTGCGGCGACGATGATCACGCCTTCGTTCGCTTCGAACCCGTCCATTTCCACCAGAAGCTGGTTCAGCGTCTGTTCGCGTTCGTCGTTGCCACCGCCGATGCCCACGCCGCGCGCACGGCCCACGGCGTCAATCTCGTCGATGAACACGATGCAGGGGGCGTTCTTCTTGGCCTGTTCGAACATGTCGCGCACCCGACTGGCGCCGACACCGACGAACATTTCCACAAAGTCGGACCCCGAGATGGTGAAGAACGGCACATCCGCCTCGCCTGCGATGGCGCGGGCCAGCAGGGTCTTACCCGTGCCGGGGGGGCCAACCAGCAGCGCGCCTTTGGGAATTTTCCCGCCAAGGCGGCTGAACTTCTGCGGGTTGCGCAGGAATTCGACGATTTCTTCCAGTTCTTCCTTGGCCTCGTCGATGCCTGCCACATCGTCAAACGTGACGCGGCCATGCTTTTCGGTCAGCAGTTTGGCGCGCGACTTGCCAAAGCCCATCGCGCCGCCACGGCCACCGCCCTGCATGCGGTTCATGAAGAAAATCCAGATGCCGATGAGAAGGAGGAACGGCATCCACAGCGACAGCACCGACATGAAGCCGGACTGTTCCTGCGGCACCACCCGCACTTCGACATTGCGGTCGATCAGCCGGTCGGTCAGGCTTTCGCCTTCGGGCTTGATGGTGACGTAACGGCTGCCATCCTTGCCGGTGACCTCGACCTTCTCGCCATCCAGCGTGACCCCGGCCACGGCGCCGCTTTCGACGCGTTGGATGAAGTCGGAATATGACATGCTGCGCGATGCCGATGTCTGCTGCCCGCCGCCAAAAAGCGAGAACAGCGTGACGATCAGAACCAGCAGCACGACCCAGAAGGCGATATTGCGTGCGTTGCCCAAAGCAGTTCTCCCATACGCCGGGCATGGCCGCAGCCTGCACCCTTGGCTTCTAAGATAGAGATAACGTCGCCGGGTTCAATGCGATAACAGGAAAGAACCAAAGCTCCGGCTGATCCCCGCGCGGAAACCTTGCCCAAACCCGGCGACGGGGGCGGCGATCAGCCGCGCGCCCAGCCAAACGCCGGGGCTGACGACCAATGCATCGCGGGCCACGCCGCAGGTGCGCCAGTCGGGCAACTGTGCCAGCCCAAGCGCCCCCAGCGCCCGGATTTCGCCTGTCGCGGCGCCGTCGACCACCCAGCGCCCATCCCATACCTGCCCCGGCGGCACAGGCCCGCCCACCGCGCGCGGTTCGCGCGAAATGCGCAGCGTGCGCGGACCGGGGCGGAATCGCACGCCGCCCAGTGTGGTGCCGCGCCCGTCCAGAACCGCCGCCAGCACCTGCATCTGCCCGGTCCGGCGGGCCGGATGCACGCCCCCCCCGATCCAGCGCACGGCCGCGGCGACCAGACGGCGCTGAAGTTCCGGGTGCATGTCGGCAAACGCGGCCCGGTCCACGGTCAGCGCACCTGCAGCCTCGGTCACATGGGCGCGGGCGAAATCGGCCACCCCGGCCTCCAGCGCGCTGCGGGCGACGGCCAGCAGGCCAACGCTGTGCGCGATGTGCCGCGCGGTCAGGCCCATCGTCTCCAGCCCGCTCAGCGCGGCGCGGGCCTGCACCCGCAAATAGCGCGGGTCGGCGTTGGTGGGGTCTTCGACCCAAGCTTCGGCGTGTCGGGTCAGGTAGGCGCGCAGGTCGGCCCGGCTGTGGCCCAAGAGCGGGCGCAGCCAGCTGACCCCGTCGTGGTGCCGGACCGGCGGCATCACTGACAGGCCATCCAGCCCGGCCTGCCGGGTCAGGGCCATCAGAAAACCTTCGGCCTGATCGTCCGCCGTATGCCCGATAGCCACCGCCTGCACATCCTGCGCCTGCGCCCACGCACCGATCAGCCGGTGCCGTGCGTTGCGCGCCTGATCCATCAGGTTGCCGGCAGGCGCGCCGCCGTGATCCCAGATCAGCACCGCATGGGGCAGGCCAAGCCGCGCGCAGAGGTCGGCCACGAACGCGGCCTCGGCGCCAGAGGCTTCGCGCAGCCGGTGGTCCACCGTTACCACCCGCAGCGACACACCACGGCCGGGCGCAAGGCGCGCCAGCAGGTGGAGCAGCGCAACCGAATCGCCCCCCCCGGACACCGCCACCGCCATGTGCGTGATGTCGGGCGACAGCGCACCGGCGACCGACCGCAGCAGAGCGTCGTCGGCAGCGCCCGCTTGGGTCACGGGCAGGCCAGCGCCATGCGTTCGGTATCGGCTTCGGCCTGCATCGCATGGCCGGGATAGCGCGCGGACACCTCGCCCAAGGTCAGACACGCCTCATGCGTCTGGCCGAGCCGACCCAACGCGCGCCCCAGGCGGAACAGCGCCTCGGCGGCACGTGGACCGTCGGGATAGCCCGAGAAGCTTTCCAGATAGCTGCGCGCGGCGGTCGCGGTGTCGCCCAGCCCTTCCAACGCCTCGCCGCGCAGAAACAGCACTTCGCCGGTCAGCGGGCCGGACGGCCAGGCCGCGGCATGGGCCGCAAAGAGGTTTTCGGCGGTGCGAAAGTCACCTTGACCGAGCACCGCCCGGGCCCGGTCGAAATCTGCCTGTTCACCCACGGCCGTCTGAGGCTTGGGCGCGGCCGGCGTGGCCACGGTGGCACCCCCGCCCAGCGGCGGCGGTGTGGTCAGCGATGACACGTCGCCGCCTTCCAGTTCGACAATGCGGAATTCCAGATCGCCAAGGCGGTTCTCGCCATCCGAGACAATGCGGGCCACCCGCAGTTCGAGTTCCTCGGTGCGCCCGGTCAGGCGCATCAGTTCCAGTTCCAGAACCTCCATCCGCGCCAGCATGTCCGCGCCGCCGGACCGCGCCACCGCTCCGGTACTCACCAGTTCCGACCGCAGGCCCGCCAGTTCCCCGCCCAACTGGCTGAGTTGGGCGCGGATGTCGGCCAGCGTTTCGGCGCGGTCCTGCGCCGGGGCCACCAAAGGCGACAGCACCAGCGCAAGGGCAAGGGCCAGCCGGCGCATCAGCCGCCCGCGCCTACCGACAGCACGGTGACCGCGCGACGGTTCCGGGAATAGCAGGCTTCGGTCGAACACACCTCGACCGGGCGTTCCTTGCCATAGCTGATGGTGCGGATGTTGCCTGACGCCACACCTTGCGACACGAGGAAGTCCTTGGCCGCCGTGGCGCGGCGCGCGCCAAGGGCAAGGTTGTATTCCCGCGTGCCCTGTTCGTCGGCGTGGCCTTCCATGATGATGGCATAGCCGGGGTTGGCTGCCAGCCACTGCGCCTGCCCGGCAAGGGTGCTGCGCGCCTCGGGCGACAGGGTGTGCTGGTCGACGGCAAAGAAGACGCGGTCCCCCACACGCTGCTGGAAATAGGCCAGCGACCGCGGATCGTTCGGATCACCCAGACCCGACACGCCGACCCCGCCGGTGCCGAAACCGGCCCCGCCGCCCACGCCCCCGACGCCACCGGCGCCGCCCTGCCCGAAGCGGTCAGGGTTGTTGCAGGCCGCAAGGCCAAGTGCGGCAACCAGTAGGGCGGCCTTGGTGATGTGACGCATGGGTCTGTTCCTTGTTCTGCGGCTGCAACGGGCAGCGCGGCCTTCTGTTCGACAATATCATCCCGGCCCGGCGATGGGAATCGCCCGCCGGAGGCTTTCACACCGGCGTGAGCGGTCAGGGCAGCAGCGGCGACCACGCCGGGTCCGACGCACCGCCCTGCACCGGCACCATGCGCGGCGGGTTCCGCCCGGTGATGTCCACGCTGAACAGGGCCGAGATTCCGGCCTCTCCCGCGCTTTCGCGGGTGAACATGATCACCCGGCCATTCGGCGCCCAGGTCGGGCCTTCGTCAAGGAAGCTGGCGGTCAGCAGGCGTTCCTCGCTGCCGTCGGTCCGCATCACACCAATGTGGAACCGGCCATCCAACTGCTTGGTAAAGGCGATCAGGTCGCCGCGCGGGCTCCAGACCGGGGTGCCATAGCGGCCCCGCCCTTGGCTGATCCGCCGCGGTTCGCCGCCGCCTGCGGACATGACATAGATCTGCTGGCCGCCGGTGCGGTCGGATTCGAACACGATCTGGCTGCCGTCGGGGCTAAAGCTGGGGGCTGTCTCGATCGAGGGTGACGAGGTCAGCCGCGTCGCCTGCCCGCCGCCGACCGGCATCACGAAGATGTCGGTGTTGCCCCCTTGGGTCGAGGAAAACACCACCGATTGCCCGTTGGGTGAAAACCGGGGCGCAAAGGTCATTTCGCCGGGCAACTGGCCCAGACTGCGCCGCGTGCCCGAGGCGACATCCATCAGCACGATCTGCGGGAAGCCGCTTTCGTAGCTGGTGTACAGAATGCGGTCCCCCGTGGGCGAGAACCGGGGCGCCAGCACGATGGACCGGCTGTCGGTCAGAAACTGCATGCCCGCGCCATCGTAATCGGCCACCGCCAGCCGCTTGGCCCGCGCGTTCTTGGGCCCGGTTTCCGAGACGAACACGATGCGGCTGTCGAAATAGCCGGTTTCGCCGGTGATGCGCGCATAGACCGCATCGGCCACCTTGTGCGCCATCCGCCGCCAGCTTTGGGTGGTGCCCGCAAACTGCAGCCCCTCGCCCATCTGCTGGCCGTTGAACACGTCAAACAGCCGGAATTTCACCACCAACCGGGTGCCCTGCACGCTGACCGCGCCGGTAATCAGCGCCTGTGCGTTCACCGCGCGCCAGTCCTCGAACTGCACCGGGGCGTCGAAACTGGACACGCGCGAGATCTGCGCCGAGGCCGGAATTTCGCGGAACAGGCCGGAATTGACCAGATCCTGCGCCACCAGCGCGCTGATCTGCGACGCCATCTCGGCACCACCGCTTTCGGCCACGAACCGCGGCAGCGCGAACGGCATCGGTTCGATCACGCCATCGGTGAAACGCAGCCGCAACTGGGCATCCGCGCCCTGCGGCACCAGCCCGGCGACGGCCAGCGCCAGCATCACCAGCACCGCGCGTACCCGCATCGTCAGAAACTTGCGCATGTCGTCATCCCAACCTTCAGGGGTCTGCCCCCGCTGTCTCGCCCCCCGGCTTAACGCCGAAGTCCTGCTGCCGTTCCACCGCGCGTGCCGCCTATCGCAGCCGCATGGCATTGTAATCGAATTCCATCGTGATTTCGCGCCACTGCTCGTATTTGTCCGCCGGCAGCGCGCCGTTGCGCGCGCACCGCTTCACCGTGCGGCTGGCGATTTCGAACGCGGTCCGTCTGGCGGCATCGGTCGGCCCGTCCGCCGACACCAGCGTCACCGATTCCACCGTCCCATCCTGCTTCATCAGGGCGGTCAGCGTGACGACGGATCGCAAGGTGTCGGTCGAGGCCGAGCCGACAGTCCAGCACTTGGAAATCTCACGGTGCAGCGTGTCGATCTCCGCCGACGACAGCGGCGGCCCGGATGCCGCCTGCCCGGCGCCGCCCGGCCCGGTGCCACTGGCGGCCTGCACCGCCGCAGCGGCGGCAGCGGCAGCGGCGGCGACCGAATCCTGTGCCGGTTTGGTGGCCGGTTTGTCTGCCGGTTTCGCGGCGGGTTTTTCCGCCGGCTTTTCTGCGGGTTTCTCAGCCGGTGGCGCTGCGGCAGTCCTCACCTCGGCGGGCTGCGGCGCCTTGGGCCGTGCCATCGGGCGGACCGACGCCTGCGGTGCCGCCGGGCGCGGCGCTTCATCCACCTTGGCAAGCTCGGTCGCCTCGGTGACGGTTTTCGTGGTCGCCTCCTCGGGCGCGGCGGCCTTTTGCGGCGGCTTCACGGGCGCAGGCGTTTCGGCGGGCGCGTCAACCACCGCCTCGCGGACCTCGGGCGCGCGCTCGGCTTCGGGCAGGGGCGCCGGGGCGGCCTCGGGCGCCACACGCTCCACCGGGCGCTGGCGGGGCCGCGCGCTTTCGGCCACCGTCGTCGGCAACGGCTCCACCACCGGCTGCGGTGCTGGCGTCGGAGGCACCGGCGTAGGCGGTACGACCACGGGCTGCGGCTGGACCACGGGCTGCGGAGTGGGGGCCGGTTCCGGTTCAGGCTCCGGCTCAGGGGCAGGCTCGGGCGGGGGGGCCTCGGCCGGCGCGGGGTCAGGGGTTGGCGCGGGCTCGGGCTCGGGCTCGGGCGCCGCCGTCTGCGGTACGGCCTCGGGGTCGGGCGTGTCAGTCGGCGCGGGTGCCGCCGCCATCAGCGCCGCGAACTCCTCGGACGACACAAGCGCCACCTGCGTCACGACCAGATCATCCTCGCGCTCACGCGGGAAGAACAGGCCGCCGATGGCAACCCACAGGATCAGGGTCGCGTGCCCCGTGCCCGATATGATCCAGCCCGCCCGCTCCATCGCGTCAGCCGCCCGAAGCCCCGAACCGCGGGCCGTCCGGGTCGGTCACAAGACCAAGGCTGGTGTAGCCCGCCGCCTGCAGCGCGCCCATCACCTGCGCCACGCGGCCATAGGCCACGCCGGAATCCGCGCGGATGAACAGCTTGTTGCCCTTGCGTTCCGTCATGATCGCCCGCAGGCGCGGGATCAGTTCGGCATCGGTCACCGGGGTGGATTGAATGGCCAGCCCGCCATCGGATGCCAGCGAAATGGTCAGGGGTTCTTCCTGTTCGGTCGGCAACGCCTGCGCCGCCGTCTTGGGCAGTTCCAGCGGCACACCCACCGTCATCAGCGGCGCGGCAACCATGAAGATGATCAGCAGCACCAGCATCACGTCCACGAAGGGCGTGACGTTGATCTCTGACATCGGCTGGCCACCCGACCGCCGCCGCCCGCGCCGCCGCCCGCCGCCCGATTTGATGACCCCCGCCCCCATGGCTCAGGCCGCCGTATCAAGCTGGCGCGACAGGATGGTGGCGAATTCGTCAGCAAACGCCTCATAGTTGCCGATGATGCGGTCACTGTCCGCCGACAGCTTGTTGTAAAACACCACCGCCGGGATGGCGGCCAACAGCCCCAGCCCGGTGGCCAGCAACGCCTCGGCAATGCCCGGCGCCACGACGGCAAGGTTGGTGTTCTGCGCGATGGCGATTTCCTCGAACGCGTGCTTGATGCCCCACACGGTGCCAAACAGCCCGATGAACGGCGCGGTAGACCCGGTGGTGGCCAGAAACGGCAATGACTTTGTCAGGTTCTCCGATTCGCGGGCAATGGCCACGTTCATCGCCCGGTCAATCCGCGCCTGCGCCCCGGCAATCAGCGCGCCGTCCTGCTTGTGGCTGCGGCGCCATTCGGTCATCCCGGCGGCGAACACCCGTTCGGACGCGCCGCCGGGGTCCTGCCCCAGGGCTTCGTACAATTCGTCCAACGGCTCACCCGACCAGAAGGCCGCATCGAACTGCGCGGCATCCGCGCGCGCCTGGCGATAGCGCAGGTGCTTTTGGACGATGATCGCCCACGACCAGACCGACATCCCGATCAGCAGCAGCATCACAAGCTTCACGGTCAGCGTGGCGCGGGCAAACAGGGCAAGCAAGGAGAAATCAATCTCCTGCGCCATCGCAAGGGCTTCGGTTTCCATCAGGGGCTGCTCGTTTCTTGGTTGGGCCGTCACGCGGCCTATTGCCCGGAATCCTACAGGTTTTGAAGGGGGATTGCCAACACATCTGTGTCAAGCCGCCGCGTGGCCGCGGAAAGCCGCCATGCACAGGCTGCATGGCCTGCGCTGCCCCGCCCACGGCGATCAGGGCACAATGCGATACGGCAGCACACCGCGCCGATCCGGGTCAACGGCAAGCCGCCGCTCCAGGGGCGGAACCGACCGCTGGTGGCAATCGGGCCGTTCGCAGATGCGGCACGAAATGCCGATGGGTTCAAAGCGCCGCGTCAGGTCCAGATCGTCGGCATAGACCAATGCCCCGGCATGCGCGATCTCGCAGCCCATCCCGATGGCGAACCGCCGCACCGGCGCGGTATAGCTGCCCCCCGCCTTGGTCACATCGCGCGCAAGACAGAAATACCGCACCCCGTCAGGGGTTTCCGCCATCTGGCGCAGAAACCGCCCCGGCGTCTCGAACGCCCGGTGCACGTTCCACAGCGGACAGGCGCCACCGAAGCGGGCAAACTGCAACCGGGTCGCGGAATGGCGCTTGGTGATGGTGCCCGCCTGATCCACCCGCACAAAGAAGAACGGAATGCCCTTCAAGCCGGGGCGCTGCAAGGTCGACAGGCGGTGCGCCACCTGCTCGATGCTCGCGCCGAACCTGTCGGCCAACCGCTCCAGATCGTGCCGGACCTCCTGCGCGGCGGTCAGAAAGGCGACATAAGGCATCTGCGCCGCACCCGCAAAGTAGTTCGCCAACCCGATCTTGGCGATGCCGCGCGCCGCCGGGGTCTGGAACCGCGCCAGATCCAGCGTCGCCTCCAGCAATTCGTCCTGCGCCAGCAGCGCGATCTGGTGCAACAGCTGAAAC
>JAUXPG010000477.1 GCA_030683915.1 Gemmobacter sp. | reverse complement strand
CCGCCACTTTCGCCTTGAATGCCGGGCTGTGGTTCCGGCGCGGTCGTCTTGCCATGGTCTTCTCCTCGCTCGCAGCATCATGCTGCTGTTGCGCGGAAAATCCACTTATCCCGGCTGTTCAGATTTCTGGAACCACCTCTAACAGCGTACGCCGCAAGCGCGATACATCATGGATCAAATACCCGAACCGCAGTTCTCCGTCACTCTGGCGCATGGCTGCCTCACTGACTTCGTTAGGTCCTTGAATTGTATATTGTAGCTAATGGTAATCAAGCAATATAATAAATCAGACTCACCAAGTGGGAGGGCCTTTGTGATGATCCCCGAGACCGTGGACCTCCCGCCCGAAGGGTTTGTCCTGCTGCCGGATCGGGCCGAATGCGAAATGTTCGCCGGCCCCTATTATCTGCGCGGAGTAGATGGCGTCTGGTCGATGGGGTTCCGGGTGCACCGGCGGCACCTGAACCGGATGGGGGTTTGCCATGGCGGCATGATGGCCACCTTTGCCGATGCGCTGGGAACGGCCATCAAGCGGGGCACCGGGCTGCGGGTGGAAACCCCGACGATCACCCTGACGGTGGATTATGTCGCCCCGGTGCGCGCAGGCGCCTGGGTTGAGGCTACCCCGCATCTGGTGGCGCAGACGCGCAGCCTGCTGACGTTTGACAGCATGATCCACGCCGATGGCAGGTCAGTCGCGCGGATGAACGCGATCTATCGCATCGTGGCAGGGTTCGGGGCCAGGTCGTCAGGCCCCCGGCTTTAGGAACCCGCGTTCCCGCGCGCGCGCCTCCAGGCTGCCGGTGCCCAGCATTACCACCTGCGTGCGGTTCTCCAATTCGATCGCGGCGGCCAGGCTGCCTGACTCCAGATTGGCCCAGGCGCCGCGCTTGGTCATCCAGACGGCCATCGCGCCGTTCCCGGCAATCTCGGCGGCCAATGCGCAGGCGCGCGACATGAGGTCGGTATCTTCGGTCGTGCCTGAGACCAGCCCGATCCGTTCGGCCTCGTCAGCGTTGACCATTCGGCCGGTCAGCATCAGCTCGAACGCGCGAGAGGTCCCGATGGCGCGTGGCAGCAGCCAGCTGACACCGACATCGCAGGACGACATGCCGACCTTGACGAAGGCGCTGGAAAACCGCGCCGATCGGCATGCGAGCCGCACGTCGCAGGCGAGCGCAAGGCCAAGCCCGGCGCCCGTGGCCGCGCCGTTAACAGCGGCAATCACCGGCTGCGGGATGGCGCGCAGCCTGGTGACCAGCGCGCCGAAACGCTCTTGCCGCTGTGCCCAGCCATAGGCGGCCGGTTCCCCCGCCGGGCTTTCGATGCTGGCCGCCAGCGTCAGGTCGAACCCGGCACAGAACCCGCGCCCCGCCCCCGTCAGCACCAGAACCCGTGCCGGACTGACGGCGACCCGGTCCAGCGCGCGAAAGAACTCATCGACCATCTTATCCGACAGCGCATTCAGCCGGTCGGGCCGATTTAGCGTCAGCGTCGCAGTTCCGTCGTCGGCAAGGTCCAGCAGGACATCCTCAGCCACGGCCTTGACGCTCCTTCTCCTGCGATGCCCGGATCGCCTCGCGCGCGGCGGCCCAGTCGGTCTGGGACATCTCCGACAGTTCGGCAAAGGTGGAATGTGCGGTCAGGCGATGGCCGCCGTCGATCGGGATGGTGGCGCCGTTCACATACTGGCAGCCATCCATCATCAGAAAAATCATCAGGTTGCGCAATTCGTCCATCTGGCCATAGCGGCGTAGCGGCACGGTGCCCGATTGCGTGGCGCCAACCGAGGACCCAGGAATGGGGTTCAGTTTTTCCCACGCGTTCTCGGTCGGGAACGGCCCCGGCGCAACGGCGTTCAGGCGGATGCCCTTGGGGCCCCATTCCGCCGCCAGCGACATGGTCATGGCATGAATCGCGGTCTTGGCCATGGCACAGGGCACGACAAAGGCCGAACCGCTCCAGACCCAGGTGACAAGGTTGCTGACCACCGCGCCGGGAAGGCCATCCGCGATCCAGCGCTTGCCGCAGGAAAGGGTGGCATAGAACGACCCGTCCATCACCGTTGCGCGCACCGCATCATAGGCTCGGTGCGAGATCGATTCTGTTGGAGCGATGAAGTTCGCCCCGGCGTTGTTGACCAGCCCGGTCAGCGGGCCGCCGTGCCACAGGTCGGCGATCATCGCATCCACCGCCTCGGCGTCGCGGATATTGACGATGCGGTATTCCGCCGTCCCGCCAGAGCGCGCCGCGATCTCGGTACATGCCTCGGCCAGCACCGCCTCGCGGCGGCCGCAGATGGCGACATGGGCGCCATGGGCGGCAAAGCCCACCGCCATTTCCTTGCCCAGCCCGGTGCCGCCCCCCGTGACCAGAATACGCTTGCCTGCCAGAATATCGCTGCGATACGGGCTCATCGGGTCCTCCATGCGGTTGATGCCATGATAAGGTGCGTCATGTCGTGTGTAAATTGATAGTATGCTAGATTACATAAATCATCTGCGTGACGTTCCGTAACGGCAGCCGCCGTAGGTTGATAATATGCACATGCGTACGGTACTGTTTAGCATCATTTCCCTTCCTGCCAGGATACGCCATGCCCGACTGTCCCACGATGAAGGAATTCCGGACCGAACTGACCGATGACGGGTTGCTACACCTGATCTTCGACATGCCGGGCAAGGCGATGAACGTTTTCACCAATGCGGCGATCCACGAGATCCTCGCCTTTGCCGAATGGTTGCCTCACAGCGGGTTGCGCGGGGTATTGGTGCGGTCGGGCAAGGACGGTGCCTTCTGCGCCGGTGCCGACCTGACAGAACTGGGCCAAGCCTACGACATGATCATGGCGATGCCGCAGGCGGAAAGACAGGCTGCCACGGAAGCGCATTTCGGAGTCATCAGCCGGGCTTTCCGCAAGCTGGAGACCGCAGGTGTCCCCGTTGCGGCAGCGATCCACGGGTTGGCGCTTGGGGGTGGGTGCGAACTGGCGCTGGGCTGTCATTATCGCGTGCTGACCGATGCACCCGGCACGGTTCTGGGTCTGCCGGAATCGCTGGTTGGCCTGCTGCCCGGTGGTGGAGGCACCCAGCGGTTGCCCCGTCTGGTGGGGCTTGAGGCCGCCTTGCCGGTACTGCTGGATGGCGCAAGGCTCGATGCTGCCAAAGCCTTGGCCTTTAAGGCCGCCGATGCGGTCGTGCCCGCAGGACAAGAGATTGCAGCCGCCGAGGCTTGGCTGCGCTCTGGTCCCGACCCGCGCCAGCCCTGGGACCGGCCGGAATGGCGCGCAACCGACGCAGCGGTCCTGTCTGCGACCCTGTCGGCCGCACGTACCCAGGTTCTGGAGCAGACAGGGGGCCATTCGCCGGCCGAACCGGCCATCCTGGAGTGTCTGGCGGAGGGCCTAGCCCGTGACATGGACAGCGCCTTGCAAGCCGAGATCACCATCTTTGCCCGTCTCGTGCAGCGGGTGGAACCGCGCAACATGATCGCGACCAATTTCCTTGGCCGGGTGGAGCATGACCGCGCGGCCCGCAAGGGCATGCTGCCCGATTGGATGGACACCTTCCTGGCCGATATCCGTGGTGCGCTGGGGGTGGCGATCACCGGGAACCACGAACTGGCGCTGGAAGCTGCGCGCTTTGCCCGGCTAGATGTGACCGGCACGTTGCCTGGCCCGGATCTGGCACTGGCCGAAGCCGCTGCCCGGCGGTCCGAGCCGTGGTTTGCCGCACCACAAGGCCCGCTGGAACACGAGGCGATGCGTCTGCTGGGTGCCATGGCGCTGGCGGCCGAACCTTGGCTGGACCGCATCCCCCCTGCTGCCCGCAACCTGGCCGATCATGCCGTGGTGCGGTCGGGTATGGTGCCGGCCTATCTCGGGGGCCCCTTTGCACAACTGGCTTCGCTTGGCATCGACCGGGCCCGGACGCTGAACGCCGGTTGAAACGAAAAGGGCGGCCCCGGAACGGGGCCGCCAGTCGACAGGGAGGCGAGGGACGCGCGAACCCGCGGCGCTACAGCGCCCGGGAAATCAGTTCGCGCATGATCTCAGATGTGCCGCCATAGATGCGCTGCACCCGGGCATCGGCATAAAGACGGCAGATTTCGTATTCGCGCATGAAACCGTAGCCGCCATGAAACTGCACGCAGGCATCGACGACGCGACCCTGCATCTCGCTGCACCACAGTTTGGCCATCGAGGCTTCATATGTGCTCAAGTCGCCTTGCACATGGCGCATTATGCATTGATCCACAAAGGCCCAGCCCACGGTCAGGTCGGTCTTGAGATCGGCCATCCGGTGACGGATCGCCTGAAAGTCGCCGACGGGCTGGCCAAAGGCCTTGCGCTCGGACAGGTAGGTCCGGGTGATGTCATAGGCTTTCTGCGCCGCTGCGATCGAGGTGATGCCGATGACAAGCCGTTCCTGCGGCAATTCGCTCATCAGCATGGCCATGGCCTTGCCTTCGTGCCCCAGCAGGTTCCCCGCCGGTACGCGGACATCGGAGA
>JAUXPG010000472.1 GCA_030683915.1 Gemmobacter sp. | reverse complement strand
CGGCGCGAAGGCGCGCAGTGGCATGTCAGCGCGCAGGGTCGACGACTGAAGGTGGAGCCGGAGTTGTGGGCACTGGTATCCGACCCGGCAGCCAGCGCCGGTGGCCTGACCGCGCCGCAGGTGCAATTCGGACTTTTGCGCCGCGATTTGATGGCGGGGCCGGGGCTCGCGCGGGTTGCGGTGTCCGACAGCGCGCTCGATCTGGTCTGGGGCGCAGGCACGGCTTGACAACTGGGGCCGAAGCGCCCATGTGTGCATCGTCTGCCAGCCCCGTGCCGCGTGAGCACTGTTCGGGCGCAGACGAAGGTTCCCACCATCACGCAGGGGCACCGCATCCGGCAGGCGCAGGGGCAATCGCCCGCGCGTGGCTGCCGGTGGCCTTTTGCTGATCCCCATATCGGGGACGGAGCCGACATGACCACTTTTGCTGACCTCGGGCTGACGCCCAACCTTTTGAAGGCGCTTGAGCGCCTTGAATTCACCACCCCGACCCCGATCCAGATGCAGGCAATCCCGCATGTGCTGGCCGGACGCGACCTGATGGGCCTGGCCCAGACCGGCACGGGCAAGACGGCAGCCTTTGGCCTGCCGCTCCTGAACCGCATTCTGGGGCTGGGCCACCCGCCTGCCCCGCGCACCGTGCGCGCGCTGATCCTCGCGCCGACCCGCGAACTGGTCGGCCAGATTGCCGACCACCTGACCCAGTTCACCAAGGGCACCAGCGTCAAGGTGATGAAGGTCATTGGCGGGTCGTCGCTGAACAAGCAGGCCGAACTGCTGGCACGCGGGTCCGATGTGCTTGTGGCCACGCCGGGCCGCCTGATCGACCTGTTGGAACGCCGGGCGCTGACGCTGGACGCGACGGGGTTTCTGGTGCTCGACGAAGCCGACCAGATGCTTGACATGGGGTTCATCCACCTGCTGCGGAAAATTGCGCGCTATCTGCCGCACAAGCGCCAGACGCTGATGTTCTCTGCCACCATGCCCAAGCTGATCGACGATCTGGCCGAAGAATACCTGCGCGATCCGGTCAAGGTGGCGGTGAATCCGCCCGGCAAGACCGCAGACCGCATCGAACATGCGGTGCACTTCACAACGCAGGGCGACAAGGCCAAGCTGCTGGAAGATTACCTGCTGACCCATCAGGGCGAAGCGGCGCTGGTGTTCAACCGCACCAAGCACGGCGCCGAAAAGCTGATGAAGCTGCTGGTGTCCTGGGGCTTTTCCGCGGGGTCGATCCACGGCAACAAAAGCCAGGGCCACCGCGAACGTACGCTGGCTGCGTTCCGCAATGGCGAGTTGAAGGTGCTGGTGGCGACCGATGTCGCCGCACGCGGGATCGACATTCCGCTGGTGCGCCATGTCTACAACTATGACATGCCCAACGTGCCGGACAACTATGTCCACCGCATCGGCCGAACCGCCCGCGCCGGGGCCTCGGGCAAGGCAGTGGCGTTCTGCGCCCCTGCCGAGATGGACGAATTGCGCGCCGTCGAAAAGGTCACCGGCCAGCCGCTGGCGGTGATCGGGGGCACGCCCCACGTGGGCGGCGGCGGCTCGCGCCCGACCCACGCGCCGCGCCGTCCTGGTCAGGAACAGGGCGGGTCCAAGCCGCGCCCGCCGAAATCGGCCGCGCGTCCAGGCGAAAAGCCGGCCGGCACCGGGCAGAAACCGGCATTTCAAGGCCAGCGCGCCGGCAAACCCGGTGTGCGCAGCAATGAGCCCGGACAGGGCAAAACGTATGCCGCACGCCCGCAAGGCCAGTCGCCGCGCCCCCAAGGTCAGGCCCCGCGCCGCGCCGAAGGCGGCGGCCGCCCGCCGCGCCGGTCCGGCAGCTGACACAGTGACACCGGCGCCCGGCAGCACATCCTGCTGCCGGGCGCCAATCTGCCGTCGCATTATACGGGGGCGCGGACCCACGCGGTGCGCCCACCTCGGGCGCAAAGCAGGCACCAAGGTGTCGCAGTCTGGGTGATCCGCGGGCTGCCAAGCCTCGGACGGTGGGGCACCGAACTGCCCGGCGCCCGCTTCGCTCTGATGAAAATATCCCCGCCGGAGGCCTCTGCGCGTGGTCCCGAGCTCCGCACGCGTGGCGTCGCGGCTCAGGCGCCGGTGGCTTCCTGCTCGAGGCTCAGCTTCATGTCCAAAAGCACCTGTTGCAGCGCCAGAGTCTCGCGTAGCAACCGCTTGGCTTCGTTGACCGAAATCACCCCGTCCCCGATGGCCGAGTGATATTCGCCCATCAACAGCGCAAACCGCTGCGACAACATCACCACGTCGCTGTTCACCCCGCCGCTTTCCGCGTTCCGTCGTTCCTGATCCCAGGACAGCGTGATGCCGCGCAGGTCGGCCAAGGCCGCCGTGACATGCGGAAACTTGGCGGCGTTCTCCAGCTGAGCGACCACATCGATCGGCATGAAACGGTCGTCGTGTTCCTCGTGCTCCGAATAATAGCGCCCCAGCGTTGCCTTTGACTTGCCGGTCAGCGCGCAGGACGCCTCGATTCCGACATCCTTGACCAAGGCTTCGGTGTGTTTCTTCAGGTAACTCGCAAGCGACATGACACCTCCGGATGGCAGCCCCCGATCCGGCCGGGGAAAACGCGAAGTTCTTTCCCATTAATCGGATCACAAGAAGTTGTCATGTAAAAACCAGTCCGGGGCGGTGTCCCGGATGTTAACGAGTGGTCGGTGTCCCCAGCACCGGCATGGGTGGGGGTTCGTCGCGCCACAGTCCTTTGCGGGATGGCCGGGCAACTGGTCGCGCGGCGGACCCGGTCGTGCACGTCAAAGGTGCGGGGGGGCAGGCTGGGCGCCGCTTTGGCGCTGGCCGCCCCCCGGTTTTCCGCATGGCGGTCTGTCGCTTTGCCCGCGAGGTTGTCGCTGCGCCAGCCTCGCCACCACGGGAACGCGGGCCCCCACCCATCTTGCTCCTTGCGCCGCCGCAGGCTACCTCTGCCGCCATGGCAAAGCTATACTTCCACTTCTCGACCATGAACGCCGGCAAATCGACCCTGCTGTTGCAGGCGGCGTACAATTATCGTGAACGCGGCATGGTCCCATGGCTGCTGACCGCGCGGCTGGACACCCGCGCCGGGGAAGGCCGGATCGCCAGCCGCATCGGCATCGCCGAACCCGCTGATACCTTCACGCCCGAGGATGACATGTTCGCGCTGGTTGCCGCTCGTCTGGCGCAGGGGCATGTCGATTGCATCTTTCTGGACGAGGCGCAGTTCCTGACCCGTGGTCAGGTCTGGCAGTTGGCGCGGGCGGTCGATGACCTTGGCGTGCCGGTGATGTGCTATGGTCTGCGGGTGGATTTCCGGGGCGAGTTGTTCCCTGGATCGGCCGCCCTGCTGGCGCTGGCCGACGAAATGCGCGAGGTGCGCTCCATCTGCCACTGCGGCAAGAAGGCCACGATGGTGGTGCGCCTTGGTCCCGACGGCCAGCCGCTGAAGCACGGCGCGCAGGTGATGGTGGGCGGCAACGAAAGCTATGTCAGCCTGTGCCGCCGCCACTGGCGCGCCGCGATGGGCGACGGACCGGCGGTCTGACACGGGCTTGACCCCGCGCCGCGTCCCGGCGACGTTGCGCCCCAACCAAGGGGGGCCCCGATGCTGACCAATTCCGATCTTGTCGCCGTTACCGCCTTTCGCCGCCATCTGCATGCCCACCCCGAGGTTTCGGGGCACGAGGCCTGGACTGCGGCCGAAGTCGCAGGCGCCCTGCGCGCGCTTGGGTGTCCACAGGTGGTGACGGGGCTGGGCGGGCACGGGGTGGCCGGGGTCTGGCCCGGTGCCGCCGACGGCCCCACCGTGATGCTCCGCAGCGAGTTGGATGCCTTGCCGATTGCTGAAACCGGCACCGCGCCGCACCGCTCCACCCTGCCCGGCATCGGCCATCAATGCGGACATGACGGGCACACCGCCATCCTGCTCGGTGTCGCGCGGCTGCTGGCGCGGCGGGGGCCGGCACGCGGGCGGGCCGTATTGCTGTTCCAGCCCGCCGAGGAGGACGGATCGGGTGCGGCCGCGGTGCTGGCCGACCCCGCCTTTGCACCGTTGCGCCCGGATTGGGCCTTTGCGCTGCACAACATGCCGGGGCTGCCGCTGGGCGCAGTGTCGGTCAAGCCGGGGCCGATGAACTGTGCGTCGGTCGGGCTGCGCGTCCTGCTGACGGGTCGGACAGCCCATGCCTCGGCGCCGGAAACCGGGGTGTCGCCGGGGCTGGCGCTGGCGCGGCTGATCCCCGAGGTCATGGCCTTGGGCCGCGGTGGGCCGCTGGACGATGGGTTCCGGCTGGTCACCGTGTGCCATGTGCGCCTGGGCGAACCCGCCTTCGGCATCGCGCCGGGGACGGGCGAGCTGTGGCTGACGTTGCGCACCTTGCAGGATGCCGACATGGCCGCACTGCGCGGAGCGGTGGTGGAACGGGTGACGGTCGAGGCATTGGCGGCGGGCCTGACGGTCACCTTCAGCGACCATGACGATTTTGCCGCCTGCGCCAACGATCCGCAGGCCGTGGAAGTGTTGGGCCGTGCCTTTGCCGTGCTCGGGCTGGAGACGTCGCAAGACGCGCTGCCAATGCGGGCGTCCGAGGATTTCGGGCGCTTCGGAGGCACCGCACGATCCGCCATGTTCCTGCTGGGGGCGGGGCGGGATTGTCCGGTGCTGCACGCGCCCGACTATGATTTCCCCGATGATCTGATCGGGCCGGGGGTGCGGGTGTTCGACACCGTGCTGCGCGATCTGCTGGGCTGACCCTTTTCCCTGCGGCGCCAGTTCGCTAGGGTAGCGGCGCAAGGGCGGCCCGTTGCCGCGCAAGAGGATGATGCATGACCCCCGAGATCCGCACCGCGCTGGAAGGCGTAACCACGGCAACCCTGACCACCGTCCTGCTGAAAAAGGGGCTGCGCAATTGCTGGATCCGCGGCGCGATGCCGCTGACCGGCGCGGCCCGCACCGGCACCCGCGCCGTCGGCGAGGCGTTCACCTTGCGCTTTGTCCCGATGCGCGAGGATCTTGCGACGCCCGCAAGCTGGGGCAACCCGATTTCCACCCGTGCCGCGATCGAAGCGATGCCCGAAGGCGTGATCGCGGTGACCGATGCGATGGGGGTGCAGGATGCCGGCATCTTTGGCGACATCCTGTGCGCGCGGATGGCGGTGCGCAAGGTCAGGGCGCTGGTGACCGATGGTGTGGTGCGCGATCTGGCTGGCGTCGAACGGACCGGGTTGCCGGTCTGGGCGCACGGCACGGCGGCCCCGGCCTCGATTGCCGGGCTGACCTTTGTGGGCTGGAACGAGCCGGTGGCCTGCGGCGGCGTCGCAGTGTTTGCCGGTGACGTGATCGTGGCCGACCCTGACGGCGCCGTGGTGATCCCAAAAGACATGGTCGAGGATGTCGCCACCGCTGCGGTGGAGCAGGAGGCGATGGAGGCGTGGATCATGGATCAGGCGCAGGCCGGTGTGCCGCTGCCGGGGCTTTACCCGATGAACGCGGAGACGAAGGCGCGCTATGATGCCTTCCGCGCGGCGCAGGGGTGAACCGCCGCCGCGACGGTAAACAATGTGGGACATGACGATACAGCGCGAGGGGGCGGTGGGATGACATTCGGCAAGGGGCACCACCTGCATCTGATCGACGGATCGGCGTATATCTTTCGCGCCTACCACGCGCTGCCGCCGCTGACGCGCAAATCCGACGGCTTGCCCGTCGGCGCCGTCGCGGGGTTTTGCAACATGATCTCGCGTTACGTCGACGGCAATGGCAGCAGCAAGGACGCCCCGACGCATGTCGCGGTGATCTTTGACCACTCGTCCAAGACCTTTCGCAATGCGATCTATCCCGACTACAAGGCCAACCGCCCGCCACCGCCCGAAGACCTGCGCCCCCAGTTCCCGCTGACCCGCGAAGCCAGCCGGGCCTTCAACCTTGCCACCATCGAGGTCGAGGATTTTGAAGCCGACGACATCATCGCCACGCTGGCACGTCAGGCACGCGAGGCCGGGGGCCGAGTGACCATCATCAGTTCCGACAAGGATCTGATGCAACTGGTGGGCGGCGGGGTCGAGATGTTTGACCCGATGAAGAACAAGGCCATTGGCGTGGCCGAGGTCGAAGAAAAGTTTGGCGTACCACCGTCGCGCGTTGTGGATGTGCAGGCGCTGGCCGGTGACTCGGTCGACAATATCCCCGGCGCGCCGGGGATCGGCCTGAAAACGGCGGCCTTGCTCATACAGGAATACGGCGATCTGGAAACCCTGCTGGCGCGGGCGCACGAGATCAAGCAACCCAAGCGCCGGGAATCTCTGGTCGAAAATGCCGAAAAGATACGGGTGTCGATGCGGCTGGTCAGCCTGCGCGACGATACCCCGCTGTCGGTCGGGCTGGACGATCTGGAGGTCCGCCTCCCGGACCCGGCGGTGCTGATGGGCTTCCTGACCGCGATGGAATTCCGCACGCTGACCCGGCGCATCGCGGAACGGCTGAAGATTGACCCGCCTGCCGTGCCAGTGGAGATGGTCGCGTCGGATGACCACGCCATGCCCGTCGCGGTCGAAGCGGCGGTGCCGTTCGACCACGGCGCCTATGTGACGATCCGCGACGCGGCGACGCTGGACGCATGGATCGCGCAGGCGCGAGAGCAAGGCGTGGTCGCCGTCGATACCGAAACCACCAGTCTGGATGAGATGCGCGCCGAACTGGTCGGGGTCAGCCTTGCGCTGGCGCCGGGGCGCGCGGCCTATCTGCCGCTCGGGCACATCGCTGGCGGGGGCGATCTGTTCGGCGCCGCCTTGCGTGTCGAGGGTCAGGTGCCGATGGCGCAGGCGCTGCACATGCTCCGCCCGCTGCTGGAGGATGATGCCGTCCTCAAAGTGTTCCAGAACGCGAAATATGACGTCAAGATCTTCGCCCGCCACGGCATTCGTGTCGCGCCATTCGATGACACCATGCTGATGAGTTCGGCCTTGCACGCAGGCCTGCACGGACATGGGATGGATGCCTTGAGCGAACAGCATCTGGGCCATATTCCCATTCCGATCAAGCAGATGCTTGGCTCCGGCAAGGCGCAGGTCACCTTTGACAAGGTGGATGTGGCCGAGGCGACCCGGTATGCCGCCGAAGATGCCGACATCACCCTTCGCCTGTGGCAGAAATTCCGCCCTGCGTTGCATCGCAGCCGGGTGACGACGGTTTACGAGGTGCTGGAACGCCCGCTGGTGCCTGTGCTGGCCGACATGGAAATGGCGGGCATCCGGGTCGACCGCGATGTGCTGTCGCGCATGTCAAACGCGTTTGCGCAAAAGATGGCCGGGCTGGAAGACGAAATCCAGACCCTTGCCGGGGGCGCTTTCAATGTCGGCTCGCCCAAGCAACTGGGCGAGGTGCTGTTTGACCGGCTGGGCGTTCCGGGCGGGGAAAAAGGCAAGACCGGCGCCTATGCGACCGGCGCCGACGTGCTGGAAGACATCACCACGCTTGAAGACGACCACCCGCAGGGCGCCCGACTGGCCGCGCGCGTGCTGGATTGGCGGCAGCTGGCCAAGCTGAAATCCACCTATACCGATGCGCTGCAGGACCACATCAACCCCGAAACCGGGCGGGTGCACACGTCCTATTCACTGGTCGGCGCGGTGACCGGGCGGCTCAGTTCCACCGACCCCAACCTACAAAACATTCCCATCCGCACCGAAGAAGGCCGCCGCATCCGCGAGGCGTTTGTGGCAGGCCCGGGGCGTGTGCTGGTCAGTCTGGACTATTCGCAGATAGAACTGCGCATCCTTGCGCATATCGCGGGCCTTCCGGCGCTGAAACAGGCGTTCCGCGATGGGCATGACATCCACGCGATGACGGCCTCGGAAATGTTCAACGTGCCGCTGGACCAGATGACGCCCGAAATCCGCCGACAGGCCAAGGCCATCAACTTTGGCGTGATCTACGGTATTTCGGGCTTTGGTCTGGCGCGCAACCTGCGCATTCCCCGGGCCGAAGCGCAGGCGTTCATCGACCGGTATTTCGAACGCTTCCCCGGCATTCGCGATTACATGGACGCCACCATCGCGGGGGCCAAGGAACGCGGCTATGTGCAAACGCTGTTTGGCCGCCGCATCCACACGCCCGAAATCAACGCGCGCGGGCCGGGCGCGGGGTTTGCCAAGCGGGCCGCGATCAACGCGCCGATCCAGGGCACGGCTGCCGACATCATCCGCCGCGCCATGGTGCGGGTGCCCGGCGTTATCCGCGACCTGCCCGCCGCCATGCTGCTGCAAGTGCATGACGAACTGCTGTTCGAGGTGGACGCAGACGCCGCCGACGAACTGACTGCCCGCGTCAAGGCGGTGATGGAGCACGCCTCGGCACCTGCGGTGCATCTGGACGTGCCCTTGGTGGTCGAGGCGGGGCGCGGCCCCAACTGGGCGGCGGCGCACTGATGCCGGGCGGCGCGGATGAGGCCATGATCCGCGACTGGCCCGGACTTCGCGCGCTTGCGCTGTCGCTGGGCCTGCCCGAGGTCACGGTGGCGCATCCTTGGGGGCACGAATGCCTGAAGGCGCATGGCAAGATGTGGGCGTGGTGGTCACCCTACGTGGATGCCGCCGTGTTCCGCTGCGACAGGTCCGAGCGCGAGATGCTGTTGCATGCCGATCCTGACACATTTGCCCTGCATCCGCACTATGCCCCGCACGATCTTGTCCTCGTGCGCGCAGGGCGGATCGACCCCGGCCGGGCGCGGGCCCGGCTGATACGTCAATGGCGCGACGCCGCCCCAAAGCGCTGGCTGAAGGCATGGGATGCCGCCAACCCGGCGTGACACTCCGGCCCCCAGCTATCGGCCTTCGAACCCCGGCGCGCGCTTTTCCAGGAATGCCATGACACCTTCGCGGAAATCGCGGGTGCGTCCCAACTGGCCTTGCAACTGCGCCTCAAGCCCCAGTTGCGCGGTGTAATCATTCCCCGGCGCGGCGCGCAGCGCAGTCTTGATCGCGCGGTAGGCCATGGTGGGGCCGATGGCGATGTGGCGGGCACGGGCCTGCCAGTGGTCGGCAAAGGCGTCGGCGGGCACCGCTTCCCAGATCAGGCCCCAGTCGGCGGCCTGACGCGCGGGCACCTTCTCGGCAAACAGCGCCGCCCCCATCGCGCGCGGAAACCCGACCTGACGCGGCAGCCACCATGTGCCACCTGCGTCGGGCATCAGGCCGATCCGGGTGAACGCCTGCAAAAACACCGCCGTTTCCGCGGCAATCACCACATCGGCAGCCAGCGCAAGGTTCGCCCCCGCCCCCGCCGCCGCACCGTTCACCGCCGAAATCACCGGCACCGGACAGTCCACGATGGCTTGCAACATCGGTTCGTATTCGTCGCGCAGAATGCGCTCCAGATCGATGTCGCCCAGCGACGCGCCATCGCCCAGATCCTGCCCGGAACAAAACGCCCGCCCGGCCCCCGTCAGCACCACCACGCGCGCTTCGGCCGACGCGCGCCGCAGCGCGTCAAGCAGCTCGGCGCGCATACGGGCGTTCAAGGCGTTCCTCACCTCCGGGCGGTTCAGGGTAATGGTCGCCTGCCCGTCGGTCAGGTCGAATAGGATGGTCTGATAGGTCATGGCGCGCCTCCCTGCCTGTTGCCGGGCAGCTTAGCCGAAGCGTGGCGCGGCAAAACCCCGACCTTGCGTCAGTCCTTGAGGATTTCGGCCAGACGGCGCCGTTCTTCGTCGGTCAACGGGGCAACGGGCGCGGTGTCGGCCTTGCGCCGCCGCAGGTAAAGCCCGGCGGACCCCAGCCCCAGGATCAGCATCGCAGGCCCGGCAACCCACAAAAGCAGGTTCGACCCCGTGGCAAGCGGGCGCAGCAGGACGTATTCACCATAACGCGCCACCACGAAATCCAGCACCTGCTGGTTGCTGTCGCCCTCTACCA
Source organism: Gemmobacter sp. (assembly GCA_030683915.1). GTDB lineage: Bacteria > Pseudomonadota > Alphaproteobacteria > Rhodobacterales > Rhodobacteraceae > Wagnerdoeblera. The sequence goes on along the minus strand of JAUXPG010000472.1, from coordinate 4,383 downwards.
GCCGTTCGCGCACCAGCAGACGCAGGTCGCGCGCCAGTTCCGCGTTGGATTCGTCAATGCTTTCGTTCCGGCAGACGAGGCAACGCAGATCGCGGGAAATCTCGCGCGCGCGGGCTTCCAGCGCGGGGTCGGCCAGCACCTCGTCGGGCTGGACCGCCAGCGCGGGCGAGCCAAGCATCGCCAGCGCCAGCACGGCCGCGCGCAGGCCCCTCATTCGGCGGGCACCCCTTGTGGGGCGCCGCGCCGGGCACCGGCGGCAATGCGGTAACGCCGGTCGGTCAGGCTGATAAGCCCACCCAGCGCCATGATCAGGCAGCCCGCCCACAGCCAGTTGGCAAAGGGCTTGATGTAGCTGCGCACCGTCCAGGACCCGTCGTCCTGCCGATCACCGATCACCAGATAGACATCGCGCAGGAACCCATAGTCGATGGCGGCTTCGGTGGTGGGCATGCCAGCCGCCGGATAGATGCGCTTGTCGGGGTTCAGCGTGAAGGTCCGCGCGCCATCCTGCACCGTCAGGTCCGCCATGGTGGAGCGGAAGTTCGGGCCCTGCACCTCGCGCACGTCGTTGAGGGTGATGCCGTAACCCGCCACTTCGAACCGTTCACCGATCTGCGCCACGCGGATGTCTTCGACCGACCAAGCGGTCAGCCCCGCCACCGCGAAGACGGTAATGCCAAGCCCGGAATGGGCGGTCGCCTTGCCCCAGTCCGCGCGGGGCAAACGGGTCAGCCGCGCGACACGCCCCATAACCGGACCGCGCCCCGTGCGCGCCCAGAGGTCGGCGAGTGCGCCCAGTACCACCCACATGCCAAGCGCAAGGCCCACGGGACCCAAAGCCGACTGCCCGGTCTGCACCGCGAACGCCAGCGCACCACCGGCCACCGATAGCGCGAGCAGACCCCACAGCGGTGCCATCGCGCGGCCCAAGTCGGCGCGCTTCCACGGCAGCATCGACCCCAGCGGCAACAGCATGGCCAGCGCGATCACGAACGGCGTGAACGCGGCGTCAAAGAACGGGGGGCCGACCGAAAGCTTGCGGTCCCACAGCATTTCAGCCACCAGCGGCCAGATCGTGCCGATGAACACCACGAACGACGATACCGCCAGCAACACGTTGTTCAGCACCAGCGCCGATTCGCGGCTCACCGTGGAAAACACGCCCTTCGCCTCCATCGCGCCAGCGCGGGCGGCATAGAGCATCAGTGCGCCGCCGACAAAGACGGTGAAGATCAACAGGATGAACACCCCGCGCTCGGGGTCGCTGGCAAAGGCGTGGACCGAGGTGATGATTCCCGACCGCACGATGAACGTGCCGATCAGCGAAAAGCCAAAGGCGAGAATGGCGAGAAGGATGGTCCAGCTTTTCAGGGCCTCGCGCTTTTCCACCACGATGGCGCTGTGCAGCAGCGCGGCAGCGATCAGCCACGGCATGAAGCTTGCGTTTTCCACCGGGTCCCAGAACCAGAAACCGCCCCAGCCAAGTTCGTAATACGCCCACCACGACCCCAGCGCGATGCCAATGGTCAGGAAAACCCACGCCGCCAATGTCCAAGGCCGCACCCAGCGCGCCCAAGCCGCATCAACCCTGCCTTCGATCAGCGCCGCCACGGCAAACGAGAACGCCATGCTGAGCCCGACATACCCGAGGTAAAGAAACGGCGGATGGAACGCGAGGCCGGGGTCCTGCAACAAAGGGTTCAGGTCCTGCCCATCCATCGGGGGAACCGCCATCCGCTCGAACGGGTTGGAGGTGAAGATCATGAACGCCAGGAACGCAACCCCGATCGCACCCTGCACCGAGATCACCCGCGCCTTCAGCCCCGGCGGCAGATTGCCCCCGAACCAACTGGCGCAGGCGCCGAACAGCGCCAGAATCAGCACCCAGAGCAGAAGCGACCCTTCGTGGTTCCCCCACACGCCCGACACCTTGTAGAGCATCGGCTTGAGCGTGTGCGAATTGCTGACCACCAGCGCCACCGAGAAATCCGATGTGACAAAGGCATGGGTGAGCGCGGCAAAGGCGAACCCGACCAGCAAGAACTGCGTCGTGGCAGCAGGGTCTGCCACGGCCATCCAGCCGGACCAGCCTTTTTGCGCGCCGATCAGCGGCACGATGGACTGAATCAGCGCGACAGCAAGCGCGAGCGAAAGGGCGAAGTGTCCGAGTTCTGTAATCATGGGGCGGACTATAGCCGCAGGCTGGCCCTGCGCCAATGCCCTGCGCGCCGATGTCGCGGCGGCGTGACCGCAAATGCCGTGCGGCCCTTGCGCTACTTCACCTTCTGCCAATAGCTTGCACCTGCGCGGGGGGTCCAACCCCGCGCCCGCCGGTGCCCCGTGGCGCACCGCCAAGAGGAGAGCGACACTTGGGCACTGACTGGCTTTTGCGACCGGCCTCGGATCTGGGGCGCGGCATTGGCGATGGAACCATCCATGCCGTCGAGTTGCTGGAAACCTATCTTGACGCAATCGAAGCCCACCACGATGCGGCCCGTATTTATGCCCGTATCACCCCCGAACGCGCCCGCGCCGAAGCGATGGCGGCGCATGGCCGCGCGCGTGCCGGGTTGCGGCGCGGGCTGCTGGATGGCGTTCCGGTCAGCTGGAAAGACCTGTTCGACACCGCAGGCGTGGCGACGGAAGCAGGGTCGGCCCTGCTGAAAGGCCGCACGCCGGGCCGCGATGCGCTGGTGCTCGAACGCGCCACCCGCGCGGGGCTGGTGTGTCTGGGCAAGACCCATATGTCGGAACTGGCGTTTTCCGGCCTCGGCCTGAACCCGGTCACCGCGACGCCGCCCAACATCAACGATCCGCGCACCGTGCCGGGCGGGTCATCCTCGGGGGCGGCGGCCTCGGTGGCCTTCGGGCTGGCGGCAGCGGCGGTGGGGTCGGATACGGGCGGTTCGGTGCGAATTCCGGCGGCGTGGAATGACCTGGTCGGGTTGAAGACCACCCACGGACGGCTGCCGCTGACCGGGACTGTGCCGCTTTGCGACAGATTCGATACCGTGGGGCCGCTCTGCCGCACGGTCGAGGATTGCGCACAAATGCTGGCCGCACTGGAGGGGGGCAAGCCCGCGGATCTGTCCGGTACAAATCTGTCGGGGGCGCGCATCGCCGTGCTGGAAACATTGGCGCTGGACAATCTGCGCGAGGCACCGGCACGCGGGTTCGAGGATGCGCTGGCGCGACTGGCGCGCAAGGGCGCGCGGCTGGAACGGCTGCGCCTGCCGGAAGTGGCCGATGCGATGTCGCTGGCGGGCCTCCTGTTCACCGCAGAAGCATGGGGCATCTGGCGCGACACCATCGAAACTGCACCCGACAAGATGTTCCCGCGGATTCTGGAGCGCTTCCGGTCCGGCGCAGGTGCATCGGCGGCGGAGTATGTCGCAGGATGGCGCCGGCTTGAGGCGATCCGCACGATCTGGCGGGCGGCGATTGCGGGCTTTGACGCGGTGGCGCTGCCAACCTCGGCCATCCTGCCGCCCGATGCCGACCGACTGATGAACGACAGCGAATATTACGTCGGTGAAAACCTGCTCGCGCTACGCAATACGCGCATCGGCAACCTGATGGACGGCTGCGGGCTTAGCCTGCCGACGGCCGAGCCATCGTGCGGGCTGATGCTTCTGACGCTGCCGGGGGCCGAAGAACGCCTGTTGCGGTTGGGGGTTTCGGTGGAAACGGCCCTGCAATAAGGGTTCGGCGGCCAAGCCCCCTTGCGCCGCCGCGCCCCCTGCGCCACATCTGAACCTTGCCCGCAACCTGAGGACCCCGCGCCATGGCCCTGCCCGTCAAGGACCAGCTGAAATACTGGGGTCTCGCGGCGTTGGGCTTTCTTGTCCTGCTATGGGCGCTTGGCAATGTCATGCTGCCCTTCATGGTGGGGGGCGCCATCGCCTATTTCCTTGATCCTGTCGCCGACCGGCTGGAACGCTTGGGCCTTGGGCGGGCGGCTGCCACGACGGTCATCTCGCTTTTGGCGCTGCTGATCGCCGTGGCGCTGGTTCTGGCGGTGATCCCCACCCTCGTCAGTCAGCTGAATGCACTGGTAAACGCGGCGCCCGACATCCTGAAACGATTGCAGGTGGTCTTGCTGGAACGGTTCCCCGAACTGGCCGACGACACCTCGACCGTGCGCCAGTCGCTCGCCCAGATCGGCGAAACGATCCGCGCCAAAGGAATGGAACTGGCCAATACCCTGATCGGCGGCGCCATGGGCGTGCTCGAGGTGGTGCTGTTCCTCGTCGTGGTGCCGGTGGTCGCGTTCTACATGCTGCTGGACTGGGATCGTATGGTTGCGCGGGTGGATGCGATGTTGCCGCGCGACCACGCCCCGGTGGTGCGCCATCTGGCCGGCGAGATTGACCGCGTGTTGGC
>JAUXPG010000459.1 GCA_030683915.1 Gemmobacter sp. | reverse complement strand
GGTGGCTGCGGAAACCGACGCGGCGCCGTTCGCCCCTGCAGGCGCCCTGTTGCCCCTTCCCGACGAGGCCGGGGAGACGGGCGCGGCAGGGGCGCCTGCGGGGGCCGTCGCCCCGGCGGCCCTGTCGCAGGGCGGGGCGGTTGCGCGATCCGGGGGCGGGCCTGCGGGGGTTTCGGTGCTGCCCGCGCAAACGGCGCTGGAGGCCGGGGTGGCACCCGAACCGCCGGAGGACACGTTGGCGGAGGCGCGGCGGCTGGCGCTGGCGGCGCAGGCGCGGTTCAAGATGGAGGATCTGGTGTCACGGCTGGCCACCGCCCCGGTGGCCCCCTTGCCGGTGCGCGACCCCAACCCGGCCCCCAGTGACCGCCCCCGTGTGGTGCAGCCCCCCGGCGCGCTGGACAAGCTGAGGTGACAGACTGTCCCTTCGAGGGACACTGACGCAGTGTAGCAAAATCAATGACTTACCGAAGGGAATTTACCTTTCGTCAAGGATTGCTGCGCCGGGTGGGGGGTGAAGGGCGCGGCCCTCGGCCTGCGCCGGGGTGTCCGGGGGGGCAAGGCGCCCCCCTGCACCGACATCGTGGCGTGCAGCGGGGCGGTGCATCAGGCGGGGGTCACTCGGCCGCCCGTGCGGAGGGGTTGTTGGGGTGGGTCGTCCAGTTGGCATAGTCGCCCACCACCTTGCCGGTGCGGGGGTCCACGGTGCCTTTGGGCAGTTCCACCATGGTGATGCAATCCTCCACCGGGCAAACATCGACGCAGAGGTTGCAGGCGACACATTCGGCGTCGTTCACCTCGAACACCCGGCCGGGGTGCATGAAGATGGCCTGATGGCTGGTATCCTCGCACGCGGCAAAGCAGCGGCCACATTTGATGCAGGCGTCCTGATCGATGCGAGCCTTGGTGACGTAGTTGAGGTTGAGGTCCTGCCATTCGACAAAGTTGGGCACCGCGCGGCCCACAAGGTCGGACAGGGCCATGCCCTTGTCATCCAGATACTGTGACAGGCCCGAGATCATTTCCTGCACGATCTTGAAGCCATAGGTCATGGCGGCGGTGCAGACCTGCACGTTGCCTGCCCCCATCGCCAGAAATTCCGCCGCGTCGCGCCATGTGGTGACCCCGCCGATGCCGCTGATCGGCAGGCCACGGGTTTCGGAGTGGCGCGCGATTTCGCCCACCATGTTGAGCGCGATGGGCTTGACCGCCGGGCCGCAATAGCCGCCATGCGACCCCTGCCCGTCGATCATCGGGAAGGGCGAGAAATTGTCGAGATCGACGTTGGTGATGGATTTGATGGTGTTGATGAGCGACACCGCATCCGCCCCGCCGCGATGCGCCGCGATGGCAGGCGGCAGGATGGACGTGACGTTGGGGGTGAGTTTCACGATGCAGGGCATGCGGGAATATTTCTTGACCCAGCGGGTGACCATTTCGATGTATTCAGGCACCTGCCCCACCGCCGAGCCCATGCCGCGTTCGGCCATGCCGTGCGGGCAGCCGAAGTTCAGTTCCACCCCGTCGGCCTCGGTGTCCTCGATGCGGGTGAGGATGTCCTTCCACGACTCCTCGTCGCAGGGCACCATGAGCGAGATCACCAGCGCGCGGTCGCGCCATTTGCGCTTGACCTCCTTGATTTCGCGCAGGTTGATTTCGAGCGGGCGGTCGGTGATGAGTTCGATGTTGTTGAGACCGAGCAACCGGCGGTCGGCCCCCCAGACCGCGCCATAGCGGGGGCCGTTGACGTTGACGATGGGCGGCCCTTCGGAGCCGAGCGTCTTCCACACCACGCCGCCCCAACCGGCCTGAAACGCGCGTTCGACGTTGTATTTCTTGTCCGTCGGCGGGGCCGAGGCCAGCCAGAACGGGTTGGGGGATTTGATGCCGATGAAGTCGGATGTCAGGTTTGCCATGGTCAGGCCCCCATCAGTGCGGTGTGAATGGCATGCGCCGCGTCGCGGCCCTGCGCCACGGCGGTCACGGTCAGGTCTTCGCCCCCGCCGGTGCAATCGCCCCCGGCCCAGACGCCGGGCAGCGGTTGGGGCGCGAGTTTGGCGCCATCGCGGGCGACATCGGCAGGCACGCCCACGAGCCGCTGGCCGATGGCCTTGAACACCTGATCGGCCTTGAGCAGGAAGGTTTCGGGCCCCGGCACCCCGTCCACCGCGTAGGCGAATTCCACCGCCTCGGCGCGGCCCTGTCCCAGCACCTGCAGCGGCACGGCGTTGAACACCAGTTTCACGCCGGCCTGCGCGGCGTGATCCTGTTCGTAGCCGCTGGCGCTCATCCGGTCGCGGCCCCGGCGATAGACCAGCGTCACGTTCTCGGCGCCCAGCAGTTTGGATTGCACGGCGGCATCCACGGCCGTCATGCCGCCGCCGATCACCACCACATCGCGCCCGATGGGCAGCGTGGAAAGATCGGCCTGCCGCAGTTCCGCGATGAAATCGACGGCGTCATGCACCCCGGCCAGACCTTCACCGGGGATGCCCAGGGCATTGACGCCGGGCAGGCCGATGCCAAGGAACACGGCGTCATGGGTGGCGCGCAGGTCGGCCAGGCTGAAATCGCGGCCAAGCGCCTGACCCAGCCGAAGGTCGATGCCGCCGATCGCGAGCAGCCAGTCCACCTCGGCCTGGGCAAAGCCATCGGTGGCCTTGTAGGCGGCGATGCCGTATTCGTTCAGCCCGCCCGGCTTTGGGCGCTGGTCATAGACGACCACATCATGCCCGAGCATCGCCAGACGGTGCGCGCAAGCCAGCCCAGCCGGCCCCGCGCCCACCACCGCCACCTTGCGGCCCGTCACGGGCGCGCGGGTGTAGGGGTGGCCCTTGGCCATCGCGCCATCGGTGGCAAAGCGTTGCAGGCGCCCGATTTCCACCGGCTTGCCTTCGGCGGCTTCGCGCACGCAGGCTTCTTCGCACAGGGTTTCAGTGGGGCAGACCCGCGCGCACATGCCGCCCAGGATGTTCTGGTCCCAGATCGTGCGGGCCGCGGCGTCCGGCGTGCCCGTGGCGATCTGGCGGATGAACAGCGGGATGTCGATGCTGGTGGGACAGGCGGTGATGCAGGGCGCATCGTGGCAGAAATAACAGCGGTCGGCAGCCACCCGCGCCTCGTGCGGGTCAAGCGGCGCCAGCACATCGGCAAAGTTGCAGGCGATGGTTTCGGCGGGCAGACGCCCAGGCACGATGCCGGGCGCTAGCTGGCGATGGGTCACGGAATGGCCTCCCCCTTGGGCGTTTTTGTTGGACGCAGGCTGCCACAGCCGGAAATTTTATCAAGCGGTAAATTTTATGGCGCGGCATCTTTGGCGGCCAATGCCCGAAGCTGCGGCACGCGCGCAGCGGACTGCACGCAACTGCGGCTTTTCACGGCAGCCAAGCCCGCGTATATAGCGCCATGGCCCGGCACCGGGCGACGACAGAACAGGGGCGCCAGGCCCCGCCCCACCCGCGCCGCACGGGGCGTCGGGAACCGATCGAGGACGGCATGACCAAGCACAACCACGAGGCTGACGTGGCCTTCATCCAGGCCCTTGCGGAACTTCTGAACAAGAATGAACTGACGGAACTCGCCGTCAAGCGCGAGTATGGCGAGGACGACAGCCTTGAAGTGCGGGTAGTGAAGCAGGCCGCGGTGGTGCAGGCCGCCCCCGTCAGCTATGCGCCCGCCCCGATGGCGCAGGCCCCGGCACACGTCGCGGCCCCCGCCCCCGTGGCGGGCCCGGCCAGCCCCGAAGACCCGGCGCAGCATCCGGGTGCTGTGACATCGCCCATGGTCGGCACCGCCTATCTGGCCGCCGAACCCGGCACGCCGCCCTTCGTGGCGGTGGGTGCGGTGGTGACCGAAGGCCAGACGCTGATGATCATCGAGGCGATGAAGACGATGAACCACATTCCGGCCCCGCGCGCGGGAACGGTGAAGCGCATCCTCGTCACCGATGGGACCCCGGTGGAATACGGCTCCCCCCTGATGATCATTGAGTGAGGCGCGCATGTTCGACAAGATCCTGATCGCCAACCGCGGCGAAATCGCCCTGCGGGTCATTCGCGCCGCCCGCGAAATGGGGATCACGTCGGTCGCGGTGCATTCCACCGCCGACTCGGATGCGATGCACGTGCGGATGGCCGATGAATCGGTCTGCATCGGCCCGGCGTCGAGCACCGAAAGCTATCTGAACAAGGCGGCGATCATTTCGGCCTGCGAAATCACCGGCGCGCAGGCGGTGCATCCGGGCTATGGCTTTCTGTCGGAAAACGCGGCCTTCGCGCAGGCGTTGCAGGACCATGGCATCACCTTCATCGGGCCGTCGGCGGAACACATCCGCATCATGGGCGACAAGATCACCGCCAAGGAAACCGCCAAGACGCTGGGGATTCCGGTGGTGCCGGGGTCAGACGGCGGCGTGCCGGACTTTGACACCGCCAAGCGCGTCGCCGCGGAAATCGGCTATCCGGTCATCATCAAGGCCACGGCCGGCGGGGGCGGGCGTGGCATGAAGGTGGCGCGTGACGCGTCGGAACTGGACGTGGCGTTCCGCACCGCGCGGTCGGAATCCAAGGCCGCGTTCGGCAATGACGAGGTGTATCTGGAAAAATACCTCCAGCGCCCGCGCCATATCGAAATCCAGGTGTTCGGGGATGGCAAGGGCAACGCCGTCCATCTGGGCGAGCGCGATTGCAGCTTGCAGCGCCGCCACCAGAAGGTGTTCGAAGAGGCGCCCGGCCCCTGCATCACCCCCAAGATGCGGTCGGAAATCGGCGAGGTCTGCGCGGAGGCGATGCGCAAGATCTCCTATATCGGCGCGGGCACGATCGAGTTCCTCTATGAGGACGGGCAGTTCTATTTCATCGAGATGAACACCCGGTTGCAGGTTGAACATCCTGTGACCGAGGCGATTTTCGGGGTCGATCTGGTGCGCGAACAGATCCGCGTCGCC
>JAUXPG010000389.1 GCA_030683915.1 Gemmobacter sp. | reverse complement strand
CTGCGCCATATCGCGACAGACCGGGCGGTGTTCGCGCGCGGGGCGATCCGCGCCGCAGTCTGGGGGCAAGGGCAGAAGCCGGGGGAATACGACATGATGGACGTGTTGGGGCTGTGAGCATGCTGGCGCTGGTGCTGGTCCGGCCGGGGCGGTTCTATCGGGTCGAGGTGGCCGAGAACCTGTTCGGGGAATATTCAGTGCTGCGCGAATGGGGCCGGGCGGGGCGACGGGCGCGCCCGCTGGTGGCGTGGTTTTCCAACCTGCGCGAAGCGGTTGTTGCCGCCGAGCGCTGGGGCAAGGGCGCCGAACGGCGTGGGTTCATCAAGGAGCATAGGGTATGACGCATCTGTGGGTCCGCGCCGAGCAGCGGGCGAACGAGGAGCGGGTGGGTCTGATGCCCGACGGTGCGGCGGCGCTGATTGCGGCGGGGTTCCGCGTGACGGTCGAGGACAGTTCGTCGCGGGCGGTGCCGTTGGAGAGCTATCGCGCGGTGGGCTGTGACATCGCCCCCGAAGGCAGTTGGCCAGGTGCGCCTGATGATGCCATCGTATTCGGGCTCAAGGAATTGCCCGAAGATGGCACGCCCTTGCGCCACCGGCACATCCTGTTCGGCCACGCCTACAAGGGCCAGCCTGCAGGGCGGGTGCTGCTGGATCGGTTCCGCGCCGGGGGAGGCGTGCTTTACGATCTGGAATCGCTGGTGGATGAAAATGGTCGGCGGCTGGCGGCCTTTGGCTATTGGGCCGGCTTTGCCGGGGCTGCGGTGGCACTGAAATGTCTGGCGGCACAAGGGCGCGACGAAATCTGCGGCCCGGTGGCCCGGTATACGGGCCGCGCGGCGATGGTGGCCGATGTTGTGGCCGATCTGGGCGCCGCCCGGCCGCGGGTCATCGTGATCGGGGCTTTGGGCCGGGTAGGAACCGGCGCGGCGGACCTGTGCGAACAGGCGGGTCTGGCCGTCACACGCTGGGATATCGCGGAAACTGCGCGGGGCGCGCCCTTCCCCGAGGTGATGGCGCACGAGGTGTTTCTGAACTGCATTCTGGCGCGGCCCGGTTGCCCGGTGTTCGTGCCTGCCGATGCAGGCGCCGCACCCCGCGCCTTGCGGGTGATCGGAGATATCGCCTGCGATCCGACGTCAGAGTTTTCGCCGATCAAGGTTTACGACCGCGTGACCGATTGGGCGCAGCCCGCGCTGCGGGTGCATGACGACCCGCCCCTGGATGTGATGGCGATTGATAATCTGCCATCCCTGTTGCCGCTGGAGGCAAGCGAGGATTACGCGGCGCAACTGTTGGACGTGCTGCGCGGCCTTGATCGGATCGACGAAGGCGCGTGGGGACGTGCCCGCGTCGAGTTCCAGCGGCATCTGTAGGACAGCCGGCTGGTGGGCCGGGGGGCAAGCGCCCCCCGGACAGCATCGTTTTTACATCGGCGGCAGGATAACGGCGTCGATGACGTGGATCACACCGTTGGTCGCGGCGATATCTGCGGTCACGACATTAGCCGCGTCCACCTTGACGCCGCCTTCCGTCATGATGGTGATTTCGGCGCCCTGCACCGTGGCGGCCTTCATGCCGTTGGAAAGGTCGGTGGACATGACCTGGCCGGGCACGACGTGATAGGTCAGCACCGAGACCAGCTTGTCCTTGTTCTCGGGCTTCAGCAGGTCTTCAACCGTGCCGGCGGGCAGGGCCGCGAAGGCTTCGTCGGTGGGGGCGAATACGGTGAACGGGCCGGGGCCTTTCAGCGTATCGACCAGCCCTGCGGCTTGGACGGCGGCCACCAGCGTGGTGAAGCTGCCTGCGGCGACGGCGGTATCCACGATGTCCTTGGCGTGGCTATCGGCGAAGGCCGGCGCGGCGAGGAAGGTTGATGCGGTAAGCGCAAGAAAGGTTCTGCGGAACATGAGAGGTCTCCGTGTCCAGACGATGCCATCAGGTGGCAACGTTGCGGTTACGGGGGCTTCGGGCCCACGGATCAGGTGCAAATCCGCGTGAGCCGGGCTTGACCCCTGCGCGTGCCTTGGCTTGGGGCGCGCGGTGAAAGGGTCAAGTCAGACTGTTGTCAGCGCTTGTGATTGCGCGTGATCAGTTTCCCGCCGCTTCGGCGACGATATCCGCAAGCAGCGCCTGCACCTCTTGCATCGGGCCTTCCGGAAGCGCGTTGTAGCCCAGCGTGATCTTGCCCGGTGCGTCGGGGGTTTCCATCACCAGCACGCCATAGGGGCAAAAACGGATGTTCGTCGGGTCGGCTTCCATCACCTTGCGGCTGAGCGTGGCCGAGCAAAACTGAAAGATGTTCGCCGCGGTGAACAGGGTGACCGTGCCGCCAACATCAGCGCGGGTGCGTTCCAGCATGTCTCCGACATGGCTGACGTGATCAATCACAAGCCCCCGCCCGACAATGGCGCTTTCGACGGCAAAGGCGATATCGTCGAAGTTGCCGTCGATGGTGCGGGTGACAAGCTCGGCGCTGGCCGGGCTGGCAATGGCAAGGGTTGCGGCGAACAGGGTGGCACGGATCATCTCGGGTCTCCTCTGACAGGCCGTCCGGAGCAGGCGGCAGGTCAGTATATGCCAATTTATGAATATTTGAAAGCGATGGTTGAAAGGTCACGTCCACGTGACAGGATGCAACGCAATGAAACCTGCGGCACGATCGTCGCGTATCGTTATCGAACATCACAGGAGAACGCCCATGCGAAAGCCTCATCCCACCGATCCGCAATGGTCCGATGTGACCCCGCGGGCGATGTTCGTGAACCGACGCGCGCTGATGCTGGGCGCCGGTGCGTTTGCGCTGGCCGGACCGGCGACGGCGGCAACACCGTCGCGGTTTTCAGTGACCGAGCCGCCGACCGAACGTTCTGCCATCACCAGCTACAACAACTTCTACGAATTCGGCTTTGCCAAGGAAGACCCCGCCCGCCATGCCGGCAAGATGAAGACCGATCCCTGGGCGGTGCAGATCGACGGGTTGGTCGACCGCCCCGGCAGTTATGACCTTGCCGACGTGATGAAGAATCAGCCGCTGGAGGAACGTATCTACCGCCTGCGCTGTGTCGAGGCGTGGTCGATGATCGTGCCTTGGATCGGTTTTGAACTGGCGGGCTTGCTGAACCGGGTGGGTGTGCAGCCGTCGGCGAAGTATGTCGCGTTCGAAACGCTGGTTGACCCCGAGACGATGCCGGGCGTGCGCGGCCGCAACCTGGCTTATCCCTATGTCGAAGGGCTGCGCCTGGACGAGGCGATGAACCCGCTGACGATTCTGGCAACCGGGCTTTACGGTGACCCGCTGCCGAACCAGAACGGTGCCCCGATCCGGCTGGTGGTGCCGTGGAAGTATGGCTTCAAGTCCATCAAGTCGATCGTGCGCATTTCGTTGGTCGCAGACGAACCGCCGACCACGTGGAGCGCGGCGCAGCCGTCCGAATACGGGTTCTATGCCAACGTGAACCCGCAGGTCGATCACCCGCGCTGGAGTCAGGCAAGCGAACGCCGCGTCGGGGACGGTCTGTTTGCCAAGCGGCGCGAGACGTTGATGTTCAACGGCTATGCCGATGAGGTTGCCGGGCTTTATGCCGGTATGGACTTGGCCAAGTTCTACTAATGGCACCTGTTGCGGTAATTCCTGTCGCGCAACGCATCAACCGTGCGCTGCGCCGCGTGCCCACCCTTGTCGTGTGGCTGGGCGGGGCGGTGCCGGGTCTTTGGTTGGTGTGGCAGGTGCTGCAGGGTCAACTGGGCCCCGATCCGCTCAAGCCGCTTGAGCATGGGCTGGGGCGGCACGGGCTTCAGTTCCTGATCGCGGCGCTGTGTGTCACGCCGGTCCTGCGGGCGACAGGCATCAACCTCAACCGGTTTCGGCGCGCGCTGGGGGTGGTGGGATTCGGCTATGTGCTGGCGCATCTGCTGGTCTGGCTCGTGCTGGATATCCAGCTGCGCTGGGATGAGATCCTGCGCGACCTGACCAAGCGCCCCTATATCATGATAGGCATGCTCGGGTTCATCCTTTTGGTGCCGCTGGCGGTGACCAGCACCGA
>JAUXPG010000364.1 GCA_030683915.1 Gemmobacter sp. | reverse complement strand
GGGGATTTTCAAGGGGGCGATCGCCCCCTTGAAAATCCCCCGACCCCTTGTGGCGGACCGGGGCGCGGAGAACAGATGAAGGATTGCACGGCATGAGCATGGGTCTGGCGTTCCGGTTGGCGCGGCGCGAGTTGCGGGGGGGCTTGCGCGGGTTCCGGGTGTTTCTGGCCTGCCTGGTGCTGGGCGTGGCCGCGATTGCCGCCGTCGGAATGGTGCGTGCGGCCATTCAGGCCGGGCTGTCGGATCAGGGTGCGGTGCTGCTGGGCGGCGACGCGCAGATGAAATTCACCTACCGCTTTGCCTCGGAGCCCGAGCGCGCGTTCATCGACCGGGTTGCGGTGCGGGTGGCCGAAGTGGTGGATTTCCGGTCGATGGCGGTGGCCGGACCTGATGGCGCGGAAGAGCGCGGGCTGACGCAGGTCAAGGCGGTCGATGCCGCCTGGCCCTTGCTGGGCGCCCCGGTGCTGGAGCCCGAGATGCCGATCGCCGAAGCACTGGCGGGCATCGACGGCACCCCCGGCGCGGTGATGGACCGGGTGCTGGTGGACCGGCTGGGCCTTGCGGTGGGCGATACGTTCCGGCTGGGGTTGCAGGCGTTCCGGCTGACGGCGGTGCTGCTGCGCGAACCCGACAGTGCGGCGGGCGGCTTCAGCTTTGGTCCGCGCACCATCGTCCGGTCGGCCGATCTGGGCGAGGCCGGGCTGATCGGGCCGGGCACGCTTTATGACACCGAATACCGCATGTTGCTGCCGCCCGGTGCCGACCTTGCGGCGATCAAGGCCGAAGCGGTTGCCGCCTTCCGCGACACCGGCATGCGCTGGCAGGACCGCGACCGCGCCGCGCCGGGGGTGGAGATGTTTGTCAATCGCATGGGCGCCTTTCTGGTGCTGGTGGGTCTGGCCGGGTTGGCGGTGGGCGGCGTGGGCGTGTCGGCGGCGGTGCGCGCCTATCTGGATGGCAAGACCGCCACCATCGCCACGCTGCGGACGCTGGGGGCCGAGCAATCGGTGATTTTGCAGACCTATCTCATCCAGATCGGCGCGCTGACGCTGCTGGGCGTGGTGTTGGGGCTGGTGCTCGGGGCGGGGGTTCCGCTGGCGCTGGCACCGATGCTGAACGCGCTGTTGCCGATGCCGGCGGTGTTCGCGCCCTATCCGGCGCCGCTGCTGGAGGCGGCGTATTACGGCATCCTGGTGGCGCTGGTGTTCACCGTCTGGCCGCTGGCGCGCACGTCCGAGATCCGGGCGGCGGCGCTTTACCGTTCGGCCTCGGGGCGGGCGGCGGGGTGGCCGCGCCCGGTCTGGTGGGCGGTGACGGCGGTGCTTGCGGCGGCGCTCGTGGGCGGCGCGGCGGTGTTTTCCGGCATCGCGTGGATGGCGCTGGCGGCAGCGGGCGGCATCGCGGCGGCGCTGCTGGTGCTGGTGCTGGCGGCGTCGGGGCTGAAGCGGGGCGCGCGCGCGCTGGCGCGCAGCCGGGGCTTGCGCGGCTATCCGGCGTTGCGGCTGGCTGTCAGTTCCGTTGGCGGGCCGGGGCAGGAAACCCTGTCGGTGGTGCTGTCGCTGGGGCTGGGCCTGACGGTTTTGGCGGCGGTGGGGCAGATCGACGCCAACCTGCGCGCCGCCATTGACCGCGACCTGCCCGAACGCGCCCCGGCCTATTTCTTTGTCGATATCCAGCCGGACCAGATCGGCGGGTTCCTTGAACGGCTGGCCGGGGATGCGGCGGTGGAAAAGGTGGAAACCGCGCCGATGATGCGGGGTGTGCTGACGCGCATCAACGGGCGCCCGGCCTCCGAGGTGGCGGGCGACCATTGGGTGGTGCGCGGCGATCGCGGCGTGACCTATGCCGACGCCATGCCGCAAGGCACCACGGTAACCGAAGGCGCGTGGTGGCCTGTGGGGTATGACGGGCCGCCGCTGGTGTCGTTTGCCGCCGAGGAAGGCGCCGAAATCGGGCTGAAGCTCGGTGACCGGATCACCGTCAACATCCTGGGCCGCGATATCGAGGCGGAAATCGCGAGCTTTCGCGACGTGAACTTTTCGACGGGCGGCATCGGCTTTGTGATGACCCTGAGCGAGAACGCCGTGCGCGGGGCGCCGCATACCCACATCGCCACCGTCTATGCCCCGCCGCAGGACGAAGGCCGCATCCTGCGCGATCTGGCGCGGGCCTATCCCAACATCACCGCGATCCGCATCCGCGATGCCATCGACCGGGTGACCGAGGCACTGGGCGCCATTGCCACCGCAACCGCATGGGCGGCAGGGGCCACGCTGTTGACCGGGTTCATGGTGCTGATCGGGGCGGCGGCGGCGGGCGAACGCGCGCGGGTGTTCGAATCGGCGGTGCTGAAGACGCTGGGGGCGACGCGCGGGCGCATCCTTGCGTCCTTTGCGCTGCGGTCGGCGTTGATGGGCGCGGCGGCAGGCACGGTTGCGGTGGCCGCAGGCGGGGCGGCAGGCTGGGGCGTGATGCGCTTTGTGATGGAAGCGCCCTATCGGTTCGAGCCGGTGTCGGCGCTGGGCATTGTGACCGGCGGGGTGGTGGCGGTGCTGCTGGCGGGGCTGGCCTTTGCGTGGCGCCCGCTGGCCGCGCGCCCGGCGCGGGTGCTGCGCGCGCAGGACTGACCCTGCGCGAGGTGACAGGCGGGGGGGGCCGGACAGGCCGCCCCCCTCACCTTACCGGGTAAAGTAGGGTGCGAGGTTGGCGCGCACGCGGTCCAGCACGCTGTCGCCCGACAGATCGGGGACAAAGCGCTGCCCGGTGATCGCCTCATAGGCCTCGACATAGGTGGCCGAGGTGCGCTCGATCATGTCGGCGGGAATGTCGGGCACCGGGTCTTTGTAAGGATCGCAGCGCGCGGCGACCCAGGACCGGATCACATCCTTGTCAAAACTCGGCGGGCGGGTGCCGGATTCGAACGCGGCGGCATAGCCGTCGGCCTTCCAGTAGCGGCTGGAATCGGGGGTGTGGATTTCGTCGGCTATGCGCAGCGTGCCGTCGGCATCGAGCCCGAATTCATATTTCGTATCCACAAGGATCAGCCCGTTCGCCGCCGCCTGCTCTTGCCCGCGCGCAAACAGCGCCAGGGCCACATCGGCCACCCGGTCCCACAATTCCTTGGGCAACAGGCCCTGCGCCACGATTTCGGCAGCCGTCAGCGGCTCGTCATGGCCGCCGTCGAACGCCTTGGAGGTGGGGGTCAGGATGGGGGCGGGCAGCACCTGATTGTCGCGCAGCCCGTCGGGCAGGGTGTGGCCGTACATCTGGCGCGTGCCTTGCCGATACATCGTCAGGATCGACGTGCCGGTGGTGCCTGCCAGATAGCCGCGCACCACCACCTCGACCGGCAGGATGGTCAGCTTGCGCCCGATCACCACATTGGGGTCAGGGTAGGCCAGCACGTGATTGGGGCAGATATCTGCGGTGCGGTCGAACCAGTGACGGGCCACGCCGGTCAGCACCTGCCCCTTGCCCGGAATGCAGGCGAGGATGCGGTCAAAGGCCGAAAGCCGGTCAGACGCGATCAGGATGCGGCGTTCGCCCGTGCCATCGTCGGGCAGATCGTAGCAGTCGCGCACCTTGCCGCGGTAGTAGTTCGGCAGTTCGGGGATCACGGCTTCGGGCAGGGTGCGCATGGGGCCTCCGAGGGGATGGTCTGCGGCGGCTATCGGGCGTTGCGGTGGCGCTGTCAAGCCGCAGGGGCAGGGCGCTGCGGCGTCAGTTCGTCTTGCGCGCGGGCATCCACGGCAGCGGGGCGACCGGCACGCCGTCTTCCAGAAGCTGGCGCGCGTCTTCGAGCTTGGCCTCGCCATAGATCGCACGTTCGGGCACACGGCCTTCGTGCATGGCGCGCGCCTCGGCGGCGAAGGACAGGCCGACATAGTCGGAATTCGCCTCGACCTGCGCGCGCAACTCGGCCAGGGCCGCCTCGCGCGGGTCGCGCGGCGTGGTCAGGGCGCGGTCCGGTTTGGCCACCACGGCAGGCGCCATCAGCGCCTTGGCCACCTGCACCGATCCGCAGTCCGGACACGCGACATGGCCAGCCGCCGCCAGCCGGTCATAGGCGGCGGCGCTGGCGAACCAGCTGTCAAAGGCGTGGCCCTTGTCGCATGTCAGGTCGTAGCGGATCATTTCCAGACCTCTCGAAACCTTTGCTACAAGTGACGTTCCCGGCCAAAGGTTTCAAGGGGGCACTTGCACGGCTGCTTGACCTGCCGCGCGGGCTGCCTAGCTTGGGGCGGAAAGGGCAGGATGATGCAGTTTCCCATCTTCATCGGGCACGAAATCTACCGCCATTCCAGCTATGGCGGGCGCCACCCGTTGCGGGTGCCAAGGGTATCGACGGTGATGGACCTGACCCGCGCCTTGGGTTGGCTGCCCGACGTCCAGTTCCGGCGCAGCCCGCGCGCGCGGCCGCAGGCGCTGACGGTGTGGCACACGCCCGCCTATGTCGCGGCCTTGCAGGAGGCCGAGGCGGGCGGACCCGCGCCGCATCTGCGGGCCTTCGGCCTTGGCACGCCGTCGAACCCGGTGTTTGCCGAGGTGTGGCGGCGGCCGGCGACCTCGGCCGGGGGGGTCTTGCTGGCGGCGGACCTGTTGCGCGACGGCGGTGTGGTCTATGCCCCTGCAGGCGGCACGCATCACGGAATGCCCGACCGGGCCAACGGGTTTTGCTATCTCAACGATCCCGTATTGGCGATGCTGGCCTTGCGGCGGCACGGTGCGCGGCGCATCGCCTATGTCGACATCGACGCGCATCATTGCGATGGCGTGGACTTAGCCTTCCGCGACGACCCCGACACCTTGCTGATCTCGGTCCATGAGGAGCGGCGTTGGCCCTTTACCGGCGCGCTGGAGGATCGGGGGGCGGGCAATGTGTTCAACCTGCCGGTGCCCGCAGGATTCAACGACAGCGAGATGGCGGCGGCGCTGGACGGGCTGATCGGGCCGCGTGTGGCGGCGTTCCGGCCCGATGCGGTGGTGTTGCAATGCGGGGCCGACGCGGTGGAGGAGGACCCGCTGTCGCGGCTCAGCCTGTCGAACGGCGCGCTGTGGACGGTGGTGGCGGCGCTGCGCGGTCTTGCCCCGCGTTATCTGGTGCTGGGCGGCGGCGGCTATAACCCGTGGTCGGTGGGGCGGGCATGGGCGGGTGTGTGGGCCACGCTGGCGGGGGCCGAGGTGCCCGACCGGCTGCCGCAACCCGCCGAGGCGGTGCTGCGCGCGCTGGTCTGGGCCGATGCGCCGCGATCGCGCCCGGTGCAGGGTCACTGGTTCACCACCCTGCGCGATGCCCCGCGCCCCGGCCCGGTGCGGCCCGAGGTGCGCGAACGGCTGGCGGTTCTGGCCGCGCGGGGAGCGCCATGACGCGCTGTTTCATAGCCCTGCCGCTGCCTGACGAGGTGCGGTCGCGCCTGACCGTCGCGCAGTTCCTGTTGCCCTTGCCGCGCAAGGTGGACCCGGCGGGGTTCCACATCTCGCTGGCGTTTCTGGGTGAGGTTGACGACAGGGTGCTGGACGAGGTGGATCTGGCGCTGTCGGCCCTGCGCCTGCCGGGCTTTGCGCTGGACTTGCGGGGGTTTGGCATGTTCGGCGGCACCCGTCCCCGCAGCTTTCACGCCGTGGTGCAGGGGGACGCTGGCTTGGCGCGGGTGCAGGCGCGGGTGGTCCGGGCCTGCGTGATGGCCGGTGCCGCGCCCGAGGAGCGGCGGTTCGTGCCGCATGTCACGCTGGGCCGCTTTGCGCCGGGGCTGGCCGATGCGCTGCGGCTGGAACGTGCGGTGGCCGAAGGGGCGGCGTTTCAGGCCGGGCCGTGGCGGGCGGACAGGTTCGTGCTCTATCGGTCTGACCTGCACCGCGATGGCGCGCGCTACAGCGAACTGGCGTCCTACCCCCTGACGGGACCGGATGCAGGGGCTATATGATCCGCAACAGGAGGGCCCGATGACCGGCGAAACCGATCCCAACCGCGTGGTGCTGGCCATTTCCGGCCCTGACAGCGAGGTATTTCTGCAAGGTCTGGTGACGAACGACATCAGGAATCTTGCCCAAGGCCCTGTTTATGCAGCCATTCTGACGCCACAAGGAAAATACCTCGCGGATTTCCTGCTGGTGCAGGGGCCGGACGGGGTGATCTGGCTGGACGTGGCGGCGGGGCTGGCGGACGATCTGCTGCGGCGGCTGACGATGTATCGCCTGCGCGCGCAGGTCAGCATCGCGCGCACCGACCTGCCGGTGACGCGC
>JAUXPG010000262.1 GCA_030683915.1 Gemmobacter sp. | reverse complement strand
GCGGTGCCGATGCCAAACTCCTCGGCCCCCATCATCGCGGCCATCACGATGTCACGGCCCGTACGCAACCCGCCATCGGTGCGCAGGGTGATCCGGTCGCGCAGGTTGTTCATCGCCAGAACCTGATGCGCCTCGGTCAGGCCCATTTCCCACGGCAGACCGGCGTATTTGATGCTGGTCGCAGGGCTGGCGCCGGTGCCGCCATTGTGCCCCGAAATCAGGATGATGTCGGCCTTGGCCTTGGCCACCCCCGCCGCGATGGTGCCCACCCCGGACGACGACACCAGCTTGACCGTGACCTTGCAGCGCGGGTTGATCTGCTTGAGATCATAGATCAGCTGCGCCAGATCCTCGATCGAATAGATGTCGTGGTGCGGCGGCGGCGAAATCAGCGTCACGCCCTTGGTGGAATGGCGCAGCCGCGCGATCAGGTCGGTCACCTTCATGCCCGGCAACTGGCCGCCCTCGCCGGGCTTCGCCCCTTGCGCGACCTTGATTTCCAGTTCCTCGCAGGCGTTGAGGTATTCCGCCGTCACGCCGAACCGGCCCGACGCCACCTGCTTGATCTTGGCGCAGGGGTTGTCGCCGTTCGGGAACGGATGCTGGTGCGCCGGGTCCTCGCCGCCCTCGCCGCTGTCGGACTTGGCGCCGATGCGGTTCATGGCGATGTTCAGCGTCATATGCGCCTCGGGGCCAAGCGCCCCCAGCGACATGCCCGGCGTCACGAACCGCTTGCGGATCGAGGTGATGCTTTCCACTTCTTCCAGCGGCACCGGCTTGCCCAGCGGCTTGATGTCGAGAAGGTCGCGCAGATGGATCGGCGGATTGGCCCGCATCGCGGCCGAATACCGCTTCCACAGATCGAACGACCCGGCATCGCAGGCCGATTGCAGCAGGTGCATGGTCTGCGCTTCCCAGGCGTGCTTTTCGCCCGACCGCCGCGCCTTGTAAAAGCCGCCGATGGGGAGCACATCCTGCCCGCCGCGCCAGCCGCGCGCATGCACTTCGGTCACCTTGTCCTGCACACCATGCAGGCCGATGCCGGAAATGCGGCTGTGCATGCCGGGGAAGTATTCCGCCACCATGGCGCGGCTCAGGCCCACGGCTTCAAAGTTCAGCCCGCCGCGATAGCTCGAGATCACCGAGATGCCCATCTTGGACATGATCTTGAGCAGCCCGCCGTCGATGGCATCGCGGTAGCGGCGCATCGCGTCCACAAGCGTCCCTTCCAGCAGCCCGCGTTCGATGCGGTCGGCAATGCTGTCCTGCGCCAGATAGGCGTTGACGGTGGTCGCGCCGCAGCCGATCAGCACGGCAAAGTAATGCGGATCAATGCATTCCGCCGCGCGCACATTGACCGAGGTGAAGGTCCGCAGCCCCTTGCGCGTCAGCCAGCTGTGCACCGCGCTGGTGGCCAGGATCATCGGCATCGCCACCTTGTCCACGCCCTGATGTTCGTCGGTCAGCACGAGGTGCAGCGCGCCCGACCGCACCGCATCCTCGGCCTCGGCGCGGATGCGCTCCAGCCCCAGGCGCAGTGCGTCCGGCCCTGCCCCGGCGGGGAAGGTGCAGTCGATCACCGCCACCGCCGCGCCGAACTGGCGCATCATCTCGTTGAATTCCGCGTTGGCGATGAACGGGCTTTCCAGGATCAGGATTTCCGTCTGCGCGCTGGATTCGTCCAGCACGTTCTTGAGGTTGCCGAACCGGGTCTTGAGGCTCATCACCCGGCTTTCGCGCAAGCTGTCGATGGGCGGGTTGGTGACCTGGCTGAAGTTCTGGCGGAAATAGTGGCTGAGCGGGCGATACACCTTGGACAGCACCGCAGGCGGCGTGTCATCGCCCATCGAGGCGACCATTTCCTTGCCGTCCTCGGCCATCGGGGTCAGAACCTGTTCCAGTTCCTCGACCGTATAGCCCGCCGCGATCTGGCGGCGGCGCAGATCGGCGCCCGAGAACATCGCCCGTTCGGGCACGTCACGCATCAGCGCGTTCAGGTCCACGACCTTGCTCACCCAGTCGCCAAAGGGCTGCGCGGCGGCCAGCTTGTCCTTCAATTCGCGGTCGCGGTACAGCTTGCCGGTCTGCATGTCGACGGCGATCATCTGGCCCGGCCCAAGCGCGCCCTTTTCGCGCACCGTGGTTTCATCCACCGGGACCATGCCCGCCTCGGACCCCGCGACCAGCAATCCGTCGCCGGTGATGACATAGCGCATCGGGCGCAGGCCGTTGCGGTCCAGCCCGCCGCAGACCCAGCGGCCATCGGTCATGGCCAGTGCCGCCGGGCCGTCCCACGGCTCCATCACGGCGTTGCAATAGGCGTACATGTCCTGCCAGGGCTTCGGCAGTTCGATGGTCGATTTCGACCAGGCTTCGGGCACCATCATCGTCTTGGCCATCGGCGCCGACCGCCCGGCCCGGACCATCACCTCGAACACCGCATCCAGCGCGCCGCTGTCCGACGTGCCTGACGGGATGATCGGCTTGATGTCCTCGGCCATCTCGCCAAACGCATCGCTGGACATGCGGATCTCGTGGCTCCGCATCCAGTTGACGTTGCCTTTGAGCGTATTGATCTCGCCGTTGTGGGCCAGCATGCGGAAGGGCTGCGCCAGCGCCCATTGCGGGAACGTGTTGGTGGAATAGCGCTGGTGATAGATCACGAAGGACGATTCAAAGCGGTCGTCCATCAGGTCGGGGTAAAACACCGCCACCTGTTCGGCCAGCATCATGCCCTTGTAGATGATGCTGCGGCACGACAGGCTGCACAGATACAGCCCCGCGATCTGTGCTGCGCTGGCCGCCTTTTCGATGCGGCGGCGGATGATGTACAACTCGCGCTCGAACTGTTCGGGCGTGATGTCCTTTTCGCAGCGGATCAGGATCTGCTCGATCTCGGGGCGGGTGGCGTTGGCCTTGTCGCCCAGCACGCTGGTGTCCACCGGCACATGGCGCCAGCCATAGATGTAGTGCCCCATCCGCAGCACTTCGGTTTCCACGATCGTGCGGCAGCGTTCCTGCGCCCCGAAGTCGGTGCGCGGCAGGAACACCTGCCCCACGGCGACCAGCTTGTTCATGTCGGGCTCGTGCCCGGTGCGGCGGATCACGTCATAAAAGAACTTGACCGGGATCTGCACATGGATGCCCGCGCCGTCGCCCGTCTTGCCATCGGCATCCACCGCGCCCCGGTGCCATACCGCCTTGAGCGCGTCGATGCCATGCTGCACGACCTTGCGGCTGGGTTTGCCGTTGATCGACACCACAAGGCCCACGCCGCAGGACGAATGTTCGTCCTCCTCGCGGTACAGGCCGTTCTCATCCAGCCAGCGGCGCTTGGCTTCTTCGGCGGCCACCCAGGCATCATCATAGCGGGTCATGGCGGATCTCCTGTGCAGGGGCGGGGGCGCGCGCCAGTTGCGCGTCGCAATCAAAGGTGGGTTTTGACGACATGAACCCGGTTTCGCCGGGCTGGGCAAAGGTCACGGGGCGGCGGTCCAGCGGTTCAAACCCGCCGCCGCCGTCCCATTCCGACGGGCCGGAAAAGAACAGCCGCCAGTCGCGGTGGATGTATTCGCGCCCGCGTCCGGTGTTCAGCACCGTGCCGTCCAGCAACGATTCCCGTAGCTCGAAGCTGGTTTCCTCCAGCGCGATCCCGTCGATGGTGACGGTGCGGCCGGTCAGCGTGTCAAACCCGCGCACGCGGGTGCTGCGCCCGTCGCTGCCGGTCTGGAGGAAATCATAGCTGTCGGTGCCGGTGGCCAGCAGCGCGGAAAACGACGCAGGGTCGGCAGGGTTCGGGGCCAGCCGCTGTTCGGTGCCGTCCCCCAGATCCAGCGAGAACACCCACTGCGTTTCATAGTCGATGCGCGACACGAAATACGGACCCTCTGCATTGAAGTCCACGCGCCACTGGTCGCCCGGCGCATCTGCCGAACAGCGGTAATGGTTCGACACCTTGCACCCGCGCGCCTGCACGGTCAGAAACCCGGTGCAGCCTTGCGGCGGGGTAAAGGTCTGGGCGCCCCCCACCTGCGCCAGCATCAGCAGCACGGCAGCCGACCGCACGCAGGCCCCGCCCGCGCGCATCAACCGCCGTCCTGCCCTGACCGTCCGTCCGCCCCGCATCGCCCTTGCCTCTCGTGTCAGCCTTGCTGACCCAACCGCCTGCACCCGTGCCCGACCGCATCGGTCGCGCTGTAACGACACGTCTCCGACACCTGTCCGACGCGCCCCCGACAGGGCGCCGACCGGGTTTGGTCGGTCACTCCGCCGCCACCGACGCCCCGGCCGACTGTGCCAGCCAGCCCAGAATGGCATCTGCCGCCTCGCGCCCGTCCCGGATCGCCCAGACCACCAGACTGGCACCGCGCACGATGTCCCCGGCGGCATAGACCCCCGGCAGGGCAGTGGCATGGGTCTGGAAATCGGCCTTGACCGTGCCCCACCGCGTGACCGGCAGATCGGGCACGCCCCAAAGCTTCGGCAACTCCTCGGGCTCAAAGCCCAGCGCCTGCACCACCAGATCGGCGGGTTCCACGTAATCCGCGCCCTCGATCAGTTCTGGGCTTTGACGGCCCGAGGCATCTGGGGCGCCAAGCCGCATGCGCTGCACGATGACGCCTTCCACCACCGTGCCGCCGGTGAAACCTTTGGGCGCGGTAAGCCAAACGAATTCAACGCCTTCTTCTTCGGCGTTCTGCACTTCGCGCTGGCTGCCCGGCATGTTGGCCCGGTCGCGGCGATACAGGCACTTCACGCTGGTGGCGCCCTGGCGGATCGCCGTGCGCACACAGTCCATCGCCGTGTCGCCGCCGCCGATCACCACCACCCGCTTGCCCGCCGCGTTCAACGTGCCGTCGTCAAAGGCCGGCACCTCATCACCGAACGACTTGCGGTTGCTGGCCGTCAGGTAATCCAGCGCCTTGACGATGCCTTGCGCGCCCACGCCCGGCGCCTCGATGTCGCGCGCCTTGTAGACGCCGGTGGCGATCAGCACCGCGTCATGCTGGCCGCGGATGGCGTCAAAGCTGATGTCCACCCCGACGCTGCAATTCAGCACGAAGTTGACCCCGCCATCCTCCAACTGCGCAATCCGTTGCATCACCACGGGTTTTTCCAGCTTGAAGCCCGGAATCCCGTAGGTCAGCAGCCCACCCGCGCGGTCGTGCCGGTCATAGACGGTGACCTGCACGCCGGCGCGGCGCAGCACATCCGCCGCCGCCAGCCCGCCCGGACCGCCCCCGATGATCCCCACGCTTTCGCTGCGTTCAACAGCGGGGCGGATCGGCTTGACCCAGCCCTGTTCCCACGCGGTATCGGTGATGTACTTTTCCACCGCCCCGATTGTGACCGTGCCGTGGCCGGACTGTTCGATCACGCAGTTGCCTTCGCACAGCCGGTCCTGCGGGCAGATGCGGCCGCAGATTTCGGGGAATGTGTTGGTGGCCTGGCTGATCTCATAGGCTTCCTGCAACCGGCCCTGCGCGGTCAGGCGCAGCCAGTCGGGGATGTTGTTGTGCAAGGGGCAATGCGTCTGGCAATAGGGCACGCCGCATTGGCTGCACCGGCTGGACTGCTCGGCGGCCTTGGAATCTGCGAACTCCCGGTAAATCTCGTGGAAATCCTGGGCGCGCAGACTGGCAGGGCGCTTTTCCGGCATTTCCTTGCCCAGCGTGACGAAACGCAGCATCTTTTCCGTAGCCATGGCTGGGCCCTCCTTGCGTCAGCAGGGCATAGCGCAGGTCGATCTGGATGAAAAGTCACTAGTGCTGACCTAAATATGGGTTTTTCGGCCCCCGCCCCGCCCGCGGCGCAAATTGTGTCGATTTATAGGTAACACATACTGACCTTATTTCGCCCTTTCCATTCCCCGCTCGCGGGGTACCCTCCCCGGCGCGAATCACTTCGCGGTCAAAAGGGTTCCTGCATCATGCCACTCCTGACGCTCAGCCTGCTGGCCATCGTGCAGGGCATCACCGAATTCCTGCCGATCTCCTCGTCCGCGCATCTCATCCTGCTGCACCGCCTTTCGGGCGAGATGCACGAAGCGCTTGCGCTGGACGTGGCGGTGCATCTGGGCTCCATCGTGGCGGTGGTGCTGTATTTCCGCACCGACGTGGGCAGGGCCTTTGTCGGGCTGGGCCAGATCCTGCGCGGGCATCTTGCCACATCCGAGGCGTTTCTTGCGCTGTGCCTGCTGATCGCCACGGTTCCGGCGCTGGTGGTCGGCGCGGTGCTTGCCGCAACAGGTTGGGTCGATGCGCTGCGCAACCCGGTGGTGATCGGCGTCACGATGATCGTGTTCGGCGTCTGGCTTTGGTGGGCGCACCGCACCTCGCCCGAGTTGCGGGCGGCGCGCGAATGGCGGCTGCGCGATGCGGTGCGGATGGGGCTGTGGCAGTCGGTGGCGCTGGTGCCGGGGGTGTCGCGGTCGGGCATCACAATCACCGAAGCGCGGCGGCTGGGGTTTGACCGCCATTCGGCGGCAAAGCTGTCGATGCTGATGTCGGTGCCGATCACGCTGGCCACCGGGGGCGTGCTGGCGCTGAAGGCGGCGCAGCAGGGCATCAGCGCGGCGTTGCTGGGCGACATCGCGCTGGGCGCGGTGCTGGCCTTTGGCGCGGCATGGGCGGCGCTGTCGCTGATGATGCGGTTTCTGGACCGCGTCAGTTTCACGCCTTACGTCGTCTATCGTCTGGCGCTGGGTGTCGTGCTTCTGGCCTTGGCGGTCGTCTGATCGGGGCGCGCCTGCCGCCCTTGGGGCGACAGGCTGGCGTTCCGGGTCAATCAGGCCAAAGGCCTTAGCGTTTCGGCTTGAACCCGCCCTTCGGTCCGCCCTTCGGGGCCGGGCGCTTGCGCAGCGACACCGAAGGGTCCGAGAAGTTGGGCTTGGGTGCCGGGCTGCGGGCGATGCGGGTTTCCGCGCCGGCGGCAGGTTTGCCTGCGCGCGGCTTGCGGGGCGCATCGTCGCGCTTGGCATAGGGTTTCGCGCCACCTTCGGCACGGGGCGCGTAGGGCTTACGCTCGCCATCCTCGCGCTTGGCATAGGGCTTCGCCCCGCCTTCGGCACGGGGCGCGTAAGGCTTGCGCTCGCCGTCCTCGCGCTTGACGTAGGGCTTCGCCCCACCTTCGGCGCGCGGGGCATAAGGCTTGCGATCACCCTCCTCGCGCTTGACGTAGGGCTTCGGCCCACCTTCGGCACGCGGGGCATAGGGCTTGCGCTCGCCATCCTCGCGCTTGGCATAGGGCTTCGCCCCGCCTTCGGCACGCGGGGCATAGGGCTTGCGATCACCCTCCTCACGCTTCACGTAGGGCTTCGCCCCGGCTTCGGCGCGGGGCGCGTAGGGCTTGCGATCCCCATCTTCGCGCTGGGCGTAGGGTTTGCGGGCAATCGCCTCGGCGCTGGTGTCGTCAGACAAGGGGCGAGGGGTGTAGACCTTGCGCTCCGGCGCGCCCTCTTCGGCAGCGGGGCGCGGGGTATAGGGCTTGCGCGCGGGCGCGTCGCCATCTTCGCGCTTGGCATAGGGCTTGCGCGTGGGGCCTTGCGGGCGGTCCGACGGTTTGTAGGCCGGGCGCGCGGGCGCCGGGCGGTCCATGTCGGGGGCGCCGTCCATGCGCGTCATGACCAGCCCCTGGTCAATTTCCATCGTGGCGCCAATGCGGGCTGCCACGGTTTCGGCAATCTGGACAAAGGTCTCGCGGGTCTGCACCCGGATCGCGCCGATGTCGGTGCGGGTGATCGACCCGGCATCGCAGATCTTCGGAAGCAGCCAGCGCGCCTCGGCCCGGCCTTCGTGGCCAACCGACAGCGAGAACCACACCGACGGGCCGAATTCGGCCTTGTCGCGCGGCGGGCGGGCATCGCGCGGTTCGGGGGGCGGCAGATCGCCCACGATTTCGGGCGCCGAGCGCCCGGCACGCCACAGACGCAGGAACCCGACGGCGGCGCCTTCGGGACCGGCGACGCCCAGAATGGCCTCGACCAGATCGGCCTCGTCCTCGGTCACCGGCTCCAGCAGCGTATCGGTGGCCAGCATGCGGGCATCATCGGCGGCCTGCACCTCATCCGCCGTGGGCGCCTTGACCCATGCGGCCTCGACCTTGGCCCCTTGCAGGATGCGCTGCGCCTTGCGGACATCCGCAGGCGCCACCACCAGAACCGCCGTGCCCTTGGACCCGGCACGGCCTGTGCGGCCCGAACGGTGCAGCAGGGTTTCGGGGTTGGTGGGCAGGTCAAAGTGGATCACCAGATCAAGGCCGGGCAGGTCGATCCCGCGCGCGGCCAC
>JAUXPG010000169.1 GCA_030683915.1 Gemmobacter sp. | reverse complement strand
AACAGTCGCGCGTGGCGCTGGCCCGCGCCTTGCTGCGCGCCCGCCCGCTTTTGCTGCTGGATGAACCGTTCGCCGCGCTTGGCCCCGCGTTGAAGGCCCAGATGCTGACCCTTGTGGATGACATCGCCACCCGCACCGGCGCCACTGTCCTCATGGTCACCCACGACCCCGCCGATGCCCGCCGCCTGTGCCCGCTGACCGTGCTGGTGGAAGGCGGCATGGCCCATCCGCCGGTGCCCACCGCCGCGCTGCTCGACCATCCGCCCCCTGCACTGGCCGCCTACCTCGGTCCCTGACCGCCGCGCCCCTTGCACGCCGCCCGTTGCGGCCCTACCTTGGAATCATTCCAAGGAGAGCGCCCGATGATCCCCGGTTTTACCTCCCGCCGCCGCTTTTCCGATCTGTCGGAGCGCGAAATCCTTGCCCTCGCGATTTCCAGCGAAGAAGACGACGCCCGCATCTACCGCATGTATGCCGAACGGCTGCGCGAGGCCTATCCCGCCTCTGCCGCCATCTTTGACGGCATGGCCGCCGAGGAAGACACCCACCGCACCCGGCTTATCGACCTGCACCGCGCCCGCTTTGGCGAGGTGATTCCCCTGATCCGCCGCGAACATGTGGCGGGCTATTACGCCCGCCGCCCGGTCTGGCTGGCCGAAACCCTGTCGCTTGATGCCATCCGGGCCGAAGCCCGCGCGATGGAAACACAGGCGCAGCGGTTTTATGAACAGGCCGCCGCCCGCGCCACCGACGCCGCCACCCGCCAGTTGCTGGGCGATCTGGCCGCCGCCGAGGCCGGGCACGACCGAACCGCCGCAACGCTTGCCGACCAGCACCTGACACCCGAGGCGCGGTCAACCGAAGATGCCGGCGCACACCGGCAATTTCTGCTGACATGGGTGCAGCCGGGGCTTGCCGGACTCATGGACGGCTCGGTATCAACCCTTGCCCCGATCTTTGCCACCGCCTTTGCCACGCAAGACACCTGGATCACCTTTCAGATCGGTCTGGCCGCCAGCATCGGCGCGGGCATCTCGATGGGCTTTACCGAGGCGGCGCATGACGACGGCGTGCTTTCGGGCCGGGGCGCGCCGTGGAAACGCGGGCTGGCCAGCGGTGTGATGACCACGCTGGGCGGGCTTGGCCATGCGCTGCCCTATCTCATTCCCGATTTCTGGCTGGCCACCAGCATCGCCATCGCGGTGGTGTTCATCGAACTGTGGGCGATTGTCTGGATACAGAACCGCTTCATGGAAACCCCGTTCCTGCGCGCGACCTTTCAGGTGGTGCTGGGCGGCGGGCTGGTGCTGGCGGCAGGCATGCTGATCGGCGCCGGCTAGGGCCGCGTCACAGCGCCATCAGGTCAGTCACCCGCGCACCGGGGCAGGCGGCCAGTGCCATGTCGCACAGATGGCGATGGTGGGTCAGGTAGATCACCTGACCCGTGCGCGACATGTCCCCCAGCAGGGCAAAGGCCTGTTCGGCGCGGCCATCGTCAAAGGTTTCCATGATGTCGTCGGCGATAAACGGCACCGGCGGGCGCGACTTGGCCAGTTCGTGATAGCCCGCAATCCGCAGCGCCAGATACAGCTGGAACCGCGTGCCCTTCGACAGGTCGGTGGCCAGCTTTGCGCCGCCCTGCGCGGGCACCGCCACCAACACTTCCGACCCGCCTTCGGGCTGCGCGGCCAAATGGGTATAGGCCCCTTGGCTCAGCTGCGCGAAGGCCGCCGAGGCCCGCGCCAGCATCGCGCTGCGGTGGCTGTCGCGATAGCGCCGGACGGCCTGTTCCA
Organism: Gemmobacter sp.; assembly: GCA_030683915.1. Taxonomy (GTDB): domain Bacteria; phylum Pseudomonadota; class Alphaproteobacteria; order Rhodobacterales; family Rhodobacteraceae; genus Wagnerdoeblera. The sequence goes on along the minus strand of JAUXPG010000169.1, from coordinate 861 downwards.
GCGCCATCAACGCGAACCGCCGCGCCAGATGCGCGCGCGCCTGATCTTGAAGGTTGTTCAACAGGTTGGCCCGCTCGGCCGCGATCCGCGCCACCGCGTCATCCCCGCCGACCGCCTCGACGGCGTGGCGGGCCTCGGTCAGCGTGGCAAAGCGGGCTTCGGTGTCGCTGCGGGCAAGGTCGGCACGGTTGCGCAGCGCCTCGGCCTCGGCCTCCAGCGTGGCGCCGTCGCGGTCGGGCGCCGGACGCCCCGCCAGATCGGCGGTCAGGTCAGACACGTCCCGCCGCAACCGCGCGGCCCGGAGGCAGAGGTCCAGATGGTCGGCCAGCCGCCCTTCGCCACCCCAGCCCAGCCGCGCGCCCAACGCCTCCCTCTCCTGCGTCAGCGCCGTGACCTGCGCCGCATCGCCGCCCTGCGCGGCCTCGGCCTCGGCCAGATCGGCGGTCAGTTGGGCAAACTCGCGCTCAGCCTGCTGCGCCCGTGCCAGCCGCGCGGGTATGGTGGCCCAGACCGTATCCGCAGGCAGGCCCAACGCAGCACAGACCCCGGCGGCTGCGGTGCGAAAGGCGCCGATGTTGGCCTCCATCTTGGCGATGCGGTCGGCCAGCCCGGCGCGCGTGGCCTCTGCCTGCGACAACGCGTCCAGCGCATTCAGCATCCCCGCCAGCGCCGGGTGGTCATCGGCCACCGGGGCCAGCGGTGTGCCCGCGCAGGCCGCCCGCCACTCGCCCCGCCATGCGGCAAGGTCGGCGTCGCTGCGCGCAAGCCCGGCCTTGCGGTCTTCGACCTCGGCCTGCGCCTCGGCCAGCCGTTCCCGCGCCTCGCGCTCGCGGTCGGCGGTGTCAAGCCGGGCCAGCGCCT
>JAUXPG010000408.1 GCA_030683915.1 Gemmobacter sp. | reverse complement strand
GGCTCGGGCACCGGCACCAACTTTTCCAGCTTGCGCGGCGAAGGCGAAAAGCTGTCGGGCGGTGGCAAATCGTCGGGCCTGATGGGCTTTCTGAAAATCGGGGACCGTGCGGCAGGCGCCATCAAATCGGGCGGCACCACGCGCCGCGCTGCCAAGATGGTGATCTGCGATATGGATCACCCCGACATCGAAGCCTTCATCAACTGGAAGGTGATCGAAGAACAAAAGGTCGCCAGCCTTGTCGCCGGGTCCAAGGCACACGAAGCGCGGCTGAATGACATCTTCGCGGCGATCCGCGGTTGGGATGGCGCGCTGGACGCCGCAGTTGACCCTGCGCGCAATGCCGCGCTGAAAGCTGCGATCAAGGCCGCCAAGAAGGCCATGATCCCCGACACCTACACCAACCGCGTGCTGCAATACGCGCGTCAGGGCTATACCAGCATCGAGTTCCCGACCTATGACACCGACTGGGATTCCGAAGCCTATGCCTCGGTCTCGGGCCAGAACTCCAACAACTCTGTGCGCGTGACGGATGCCTTCCTCAAGGCCGTGCGCGAAGATGCCGACTGGGCGCTGCTGCGCCGCACGGATGGCAAGGTGGCCAAGACCGTCAAGGCCCGCGACCTGTGGGATCAGGTCGGCCACGCCGCGTGGGCCTGTGCCGACCCCGGCATCCAGTTCCACGATACCGTCAACGCATGGCACACCTGCCCGGCGGACGGGCCGATCCGGGGGTCGAACCCTTGCTCGGAATACATGTTCCTTGACGATACCGCCTGCAACCTTGCATCGATGAACCTGCTGACCTTCCTGCGCGATGGCCGGTTCGATGCCGAAGCCTACATCCACGCCACCCGCCTTTGGACCGTGACGCTGGAGATCAGCGTGCTGATGGCGCAGTTCCCCTCCAAGGAAATCGCGCAGCGCAGCTATGACTTCCGCACGCTGGGCCTTGGCTACGCCAACATCGGCGGGCTGTTGATGAACCTGGGCTTTGGGTATGACAGCAAGGAAGGCCGCGCGCTGTGCGGGGCGCTGACTGCGATCATGACCGGCGTGTCCTACGCCACCAGCGCCGAAATGGCGTCGGAGCTCGGTCCGTTCCCCGGCTATGCCAAGAACCGCGAGCACATGCTGCGCGTCATCCGCAACCACCGCGCCGCCGCACATGGCACCGGCACCTATGAGGGGCTGAACGTGGCGCCGGTCGCGCTTGACCACGCGAACTGCCCGGACCAGACCCTTGTTTCGCTTGCCAAATCGGCGTGGGACGAGGCGCTGGCCCTGGGCGAGGCGCATGGCTACCGCAACGCGCAGGCCACCGTGATCGCGCCCACCGGCACCATCGGTCTGGTGATGGACTGCGACACCACCGGCATCGAGCCCGATTTCGCGCTGGTGAAGTTCAAGAAACTGGCCGGAGGCGGTTATTTCAAGATCATCAACCAGTCGGTTCCGGCCGCACTGGAAAAGCTGGGCTACAAACCCGCACAAGTGGCCGAGATTGTCGCCTATGCGGTTGGCCACGGTTCGCTCGGGCAGGCGCCGGGTATCAACCATACCGCGCTCCTCGGGCATGGCTTTGGCATGAAGGAGATCGAAAAGATCGAATCCGCGCTGCCCTCGGCCTTTGACATCCGCTTTGTGTTCAACCAGTGGACGCTTGGCGCCGATTTCTGCCAGGGCACGCTGGGCATCCCGGCGGAAAAGCTGGCCGACCCGACCTTTGACCTGCTCAAGCATCTTGGGTTCTCCAAGTCGCAGGTCGATGCCGCCAACAACCACGTCTGCGGCACCATGACACTGGAAGGTGCGCCGCACCTGAAGACCGAACACTACGCAGTGTTCGACTGCGCCAATCCCTGCGGCAAGTCCGGCAAGCGGTTCCTGTCCGTCGAAAGCCACATCCACATGATGGCGGCGGCGCAATCGTTCATCTCGGGCGCGATTTCCAAGACGATCAACATGCCCAACACGGCGACGATCGAGGAAACGCTTGCCGCGTATGAACTGTCGCATAGCCTTGCGATCAAGGCGAACGCGCTTTACCGCGACGGGTCCAAACTCAGCCAGCCGCTGGCGTCGGCGCTGATCGAGGATGATGAGGCGGCCGAGGAAACCCTTGCCACCGGGTCGAACCATGACAAGGCGATGGTGGTGGCCGAAAAGATCATCGAACGGGTGATCGTCAAGGAAATCGTCCGGTCGAACCGCGAAAAGCTGCCCGAACGCCGCAAGGGCTATACGCAAAAGGCCATTGTCGGCGGCCACAAGGTCTATCTGCGGACCGGCGAATACCACGACGGCTCGCTGGGCGAGATCTTCATCGACATGCACAAGGAAGGTGCGGGCTTCCGCGCGATGATGAACAACTTCGCCATCGCGGTCTCTGTCGGCCTGCAATACGGCGTGCCGCTGGAGGAGTTCGTCGAGGCGTTCACCTTCACCCGCTTCGAACCTGCGGGCATGGTGACGGGCAACGACAGCATCAAGAACGCGACCTCGATCCTGGACTACATCTTCCGCGAACTCGCGATCTCGTATCTCGACCGCACCGACCTTGCGCATGTTGCGCCCAAGGGCCATGCGTTCGACGATCTTGGCCGCGGGGATGACGAGGGCAAGCGCAACATCAGCGAAGTGTCCGAAGCGGCGGCGTCGAAGTCGGTCGAACTGCTGAAGTCGATTTCCTCGACCGGCTATCTGCGCAAGCGTCTGCCGCAGGAGCTGGTGGTCCTTCAAGGCAACATGGCGGCCCAGGCGCATGCCGACGGGCTGGCCGGCCATGCACCGGTCGTCCGGAGCGGTTTTGCCGAAACCACATCGACGTTCGCCATGGCCTCGGCCACGATGGACGTGCGGGTCAAGGCCAAGCTGCAAGGCTACACCGGCGATCCCTGCGGCGAGTGCGGCAACTACACCCTCGTCCGCAACGGCACCTGCCTCAAATGCAACACCTGCGGCGGCACGAGCGGGTGCAGCTGAAGGGGCGCTGGTTGTTGTCGCTTCGGCGAAAGTTGCTCCCAAATCGGGCAAGTTTGTCCCGGAATGGGTCGAAAGTCTGTCCCACAGGCCCCCGCGTGGGCCTGTGGCTGGAAGAACGGCACGGTAAGGCGTCGGAACGCAGGGCCACGCCATCAGCGCGCGCTTGGAACTTTGATGGGACCTGCGAGGGACCTGATCATATCACCCGACACATCATTCCCGACGCCATCACCCCCACGGCGTCGGGCGTCGAGGTCCTGAATGACGAAGCCCTGCTGTCCCTCCTCCACGCCGCCTTCCACGGCGTAGGCGCCATTGATGAGTTCGGGGTCGATCTCGAGCGTCACCGGCTGAAGATCACCGGGATGAGAGGCAACGCTGCGAAACTCGGATCAAGCTGGCCGCGGCGTTCGCCGATCCCACAGTAGGAGCCTGCTGCTGTCCATCGTCCGAGCTGGTGCATTTGGCCCTCCGTGGAAAAGCCCGTGCTCCTATCAAGCAGCCCTGCGAGAACTTGGCCCTTGCTGAAACAAGGCTGACCTTACTCGCGCTGTCGTTCCATAGTATTGGATGCCGCCGTCAAGTGATCGTTATTCTGAATTTCGAGCATGGCGCCGTCATCGGGCGCAACCTGCAGACTGATGCACAATCGTTCGACGGGCGACGCGTTTAAGGTCTAGGTCAGGCCAATTGCGGTCCTTGTGCGACATCTCGGATGGCTCAAGTGGCCATGTGATGCCGATCAGTGGGTCGTTCCACCGGACTCCCCGCTCCGCCGCAGGGCAATAAGCTTGGGTGACCAGGTACCCCACCTCGGTGTCGTCCGTGCAGGTCTGGAACCCGTGGGCGAACCCGGCGGGGACCAGCAGTTGGAGCATGTTTTGGGCACTGAGGTGGAAGGCCGCCCATTTCAGGAACGTCGGGGATTGCGGGCGCAGGTCGATGATCACATCCACGATCTCGCCTCGGATGCACCGCACGAGCTTGGCTTCCGCATGCGGGGCGATCTGGTAATGCATCCCCCGCAACGTTCCGCGCTTTTTTGAAACCGAGACGTTCTGTTGCACGAAGGTTGCGGGCAACCCATGCCTCAAGAACTCCTCGGCGCAGAATATCCGACTGAAGTAACCCCGCTCGTCGCCCAATTTTTTGGGTTCGATGAGGGACGCGCCAGCAAATTCCGTTGCATGCACGATCAAGATGCTGCGCCTCCTCCGGCGCGCAGACGGGGCGCGACCACGCGGGGGCGAAGCCAGGGAGCGCCATCGGCGTATGCGGTCTCGAGCACCTGTTTGTCGCGCAGCGTATCCATGCTTTGCCAAAAGCCGTCGTGCCGAAACACTGCAAGTTGCCGTGCGTCGACCAAGCGTTCCATGGGTTCCCGCTCCCAAACGGTTGCATCGTCATCGATAAGATCGAAAACAGCGTTCTCGCATACGAAGTAACCGCCGTTGATCACCCCCACGTCGGCTGCCGATTTCTCGCGGAAGCCTTCGGCGATGTCGCCGCCGCCCGTCCTGATGACCCCAAAACGGCCTGGTGGGTGCACGGCGGTTACAGTGGCCGTCGCCCCAACCGACCTGTGATGATCAATGAGCGCGCCGATGTTGATGTCGGCCAGTCCATCACCATAGGTCAGACAAAAGGTATCTTCTCCGATGACCTTGCGGGCGCGCCGGAGACGGCCGCCCGTCATGGTCTCCAGTCCGGTATCAAGGACGGTTACGCGCCACGGTTCGGACCGGACGTCTGCCCAGACGACTTGGCCCGAAGCCAAATCGACCGTGAAGTTACCGGACCGCTGGTAATAGTTCAGGAAATAATCCTTGATCACTTCGATCTTGTAGCCGCCCAGAATGATGAAATCTGTCAGGCCATGCGCGGCATAAATGGACATGATGTGGTGCAAAATCGGCTTGCCTCCGATTTCGACCATCGGCTTTGGCCGACGCCCGGTCTCTTCGGAAAGTCTGGTGCCCAGCCCACCGGCAAATATGACGACCTTCATGAGTTCATCCTTTCGCGCTCAATGGAAAATCCGTTCTGTGACAGCATTTCGAGGTAAAGTTCGGTAACCCGCTTTCCCTTCGGCAGATCGACGTCCGGGAATCGAAGTGTTTCACCCTTGGCGACAGCCCTGCGCATGACCCCGCCCTCGGCCAAACCAATGGGCAATAGGCCCTCAGTCGCAATGACATCGGCATTTTCCGCCTGGCCATAGGCCGTAAACCCGCCAATTCCATCGAGGAGATCGCCGGGCTTCAGGTCACGCTTGGCCGTGGCCGCCACCCCGACTTGGCGTTGATGATGTGACCGCCCCCCGACGGCATCAATGTGCCAAGGTGGGTCTGCAAGGATCCACAGAGGAGGACGGTCATGTCGGAGATTATCATGGTCGGGCTCGACCTGGCGAAGAATGTGTTTCAGGCGCATGGCGCCGACGCCTCGGGGCGGTCGGTTCTGCGCAAGAAGCTGAGGCGAGATCAGGTGCTGGCTTTCTTTGGGCAGCTGGCGCCTTGCGTTGTGGCGATGGAAGCCTGTGGTGGCGCCCACTTCTGGGGCCGCGAGATCGGCAAGCTTGGCCATGAGGTGCGGTTGATCCCGCCCGCCTACGTGAAGCCGTTCGTGAAACGCCAAAAGAATGATGCGGCCGATGCCGAGGCCATCTGCGAAGCGGCCATGCGCCCGACGATGCGCTTCGTGCCCGTGAAGAGTGAGGAGACCCAAGGAGCCGCTATGGTCTTTCGCATTCGCGAATTACTGATCCGACAGCGCACGCAAGCGATCAATGCGCTCCGTGGTCACCTCGGCGAGTTTGGGCAAATCGTGCCGCAGGGTGCCGCGAACGCGGAGCGACTGGTCGCCATAGTCGAAGATCCGGACAGCTGTCTCCCCGCCGATGCCATTGCTACGCTGAAGGTCTTGGTCGCAGCCCTCGCCCATCTCGAGACGGAGATCGGCACGCTAGATGCCGAGATCGCCCGGCGGGCCAAGGAGAACGAGGTTGCGCGGCGGCTGATGACTATTCCGGGGATCGGGCCGCTGATCGCCACGGCCATTGCGGTCCTAGCGCCTCCACCCGAGACGTTCCGCAAGGCGCGCGACTTCGCCGCGTGGCTCGGCCTGACACCGCGGCAGCATTCGACCGGGGGCAAGCAGCGGCTCGGGGCCACGACGAAGATGGGCGAGCGATCCTTGCGACGGCTT
>JAUXPG010000404.1 GCA_030683915.1 Gemmobacter sp. | reverse complement strand
CCCCAAGGCATCGAGCGCGGCCCGCACCGCCGCGCGCCCGGCGGCGAATTCGGCCTGCCGCGCAGGCACCGCCGCCGCCACCGCAGGCGCCTCGGACGGCCAAGGCGGGGGCGCCTTGCCGATGGCGCAGCCGGCCACCTCCGCCCCCGGCGGGAACAGACCTTGCGCCACCGCCGCGGCCTGATCTACCCGCCGCCGCATCACGCCCCCCGCCGGGCGCGCAGCGCGCGCCGGGCCGACATCGCCTCGGCGCGCTGGGCGGCGCGGTCAGCGGCCTCGCCCGGCTCGGTGGCCGGTGCCGCCGGCCCCGCCCCATCGTCCAGATGCGCCGCCAGCGCGGCCAGCGTGGGAAAGCGGAAGATGTCGGTGATGCTCAGCTTCGTGGTTCCCAGCGCCGCGCGGATTTCACGGTGCGCCTGGACGGCCAACAGGCTGTGGCCCCCCAAGGCAAAGAAGTTGTCACGCGCACCGACCGAAGGCAGGTTCAGCACCCTTTGCCAGACCTGTGCGATCACCGCCTCCACCCCCTCTGACGGCGCCTCGAACGCCAGCGGTGCCGGGGCACCGGCGGCCGGGGGTGGCAGCGCCTTGCGGTCCACCTTGCGGTTGGGGGTCAGCGGGAACTCGGCCAGCCGGACGACATGGGCGGGCACCATATGGTCTGGCAACCGGGCGGCGACATGGGCGCGCACGGCATCAGGTGCCAGCGAGGGGTCGCCGGTGACATAGGCCACCAGCCGCAGGTCACCTGGGCTGTCCTCGCGCGCCAGAACCACGGCCTGCTGCACGCCGGGGCAGGTTTCGGCCACCGCCTCGATCTCGCCCAGTTCGATACGGTAGCCGCGCAACTTGACCTGATGGTCGGTGCGGCCCAGAAAATCCAGCCGCCCGTCAGGCCGCCATCGCACCAGATCGCCGGTGCGGTACATCCGGCCGGGGTGGAAGGGGTTGGGGCGGAAGCGGTCTGCCGTAAGGTCGGGCCGCTGCCAATACCCCCGCGCCACGCCTGCGCCCCCAATCCACAATTCCCCTGCCACGCCAACAGGTTGGGGCATCATCGCCGCATCCAGCACATAGACCTGCGTATTGGCGATGGGCGTGCCTATGTTCACCGTCGCCTCTTGGGCGCTGGCGGTTTCGGTGGTGGACCAGATGGTGGTTTCCGTCGGGCCATACATGTTGAGCAGGCGCGCGGGGGTGGCGCGTGCAAGGTCGGCCACCAGATTGCCCGCCAGCGCCTCGCCCCCGATCAACAGGGTGCGCACCCCGGCCAAGGCCGCCCGCGCCTCGTCGTTCAACGCGATCATGCGGGCCATCGACGGCGTGCATTGCAGATGCGTGACCTTGTGGCGAAGGATCTGGGCGGCAATGGAAAAATCGGTGTCCCGCACCTGCGCGCCGGCATTGGCGCGGCGCAACACCTCGGCCAGGGGGTAAAGCCCCTCCAACACGGTTTCCTTGGCAATGCCATAGTCGATCAGGCACGCCACCTCGCCGATGCCCAGCCGCTTGAGCTGTTCGACCCTTTGCAGGCAGTCGTCCACCGTGCCGAACAGGCCCGACTCCTCGAAATACCGTTGGAACGCAAAATCGAGGATCGCCTCGGTTTCTTCGGGGCTGAGCGTGCGAAGGTCGATCTCAGAGGGGTTGGTCACCCCTTGCGGCCGCTTGAAGGCGGGAAAGGCCCAGGCATATTGGCGCACCAGACCGGCAGCCGAACGCAGGTAAGTCTTCATCGGTTCGCGCGCGATGCGGCGCGCGGCCTCGCGGTCACGGGCGACAAAGGTGTGCAACATCAATGTGATGATATGGTCCGCCGGGTTGCGGCCCGCCTTGCGCAGCGCGTCGTGATAGAGCGCGATCTTGCCTTCCAGTTCCTCGATGCTCTGGCCCAGAAGGTGCGTCAAAACGTTGGCGCCAAGCTCGCCCGCCTCGCGCCATGTGTCGGGGTTGCCCGCGATGGTGACCCACAGGCCCAGTTCGCGCGACACCGGGCGCGGCTGGGTGATGATGTCGACCATCTTGCCATCGGCCATGGGAAAGGCCACGGCCTCGCCGCGCCACAGGCGGCGCAGCTTGTCGATGGTGTCGAACATCGCAGCCTTGTTGTCGGGGGGCGTGTTTTCGGGCCGCAGGACAAAATCCTCGGGATGCCAACCACTTGCGATGCCAAGCGCGGTGCGTCCGTTGGTCAGGTTGTCGATCACCGCCCATTCTTCGGCAATGCGCGCCGGGTGGTGCAGCGGCGCGACGCAGGACCCCGCGCGCACCTCGATGTTGCGGGTGATGGCGGCCACGGCGGCGCCGGTGACCGAAGGGTTGGGATAGGGGCCGCCGAAGGCGTGGAAGTGGCGCTCCGGGGTCCAGACGGCCTTGAAGCCGTGGGTGTCGGCAAACCGCGCGCCTTCCAGCAGAAGTTCGTATTTCGCAGGGCCAACACCATCGTCATTGCCCCAATAATACAGGGAAAAATCCATCTTGCGGTCGGTGATGCCCGCGCCGCCCGACACCAGCGCGCGGTCGGCATCGCCCATCAGCACAACCTTGAAACCGCGTGACAGGGTCCAGAACAGCTCCAGCACCGAAATGTCGAAGGAAAGCGAGGTGACGGCCAGCCAGACACCGGGTTCGGGGCCGATGCGGGCGTCCATGCCGGCGAAGAAGTTGGCGACGTTGCGGTGTTCGACCATCACACCCTTGGGCCGCCCGGTGCTGCCCGAGGTGTAGATCATATAGGCCAGATCGGTCGGCCCCGCGCCGCCATCCGGGTTGGAAATCGGTGCGGTTTCAAGGCGTTGGTCGGCGTCCAGTTCCAGCCGCGGGGTGGTGCCGGGCAAGGGCACGCCGCGTTCGGTCACGACGACAGGGGCGCCCGAATCCTCGAGATAGAGCGCGGTGCGGTCGGCGGGATAGGCCGGGTCCATCGGAACATAGGCGCCACCGGCCTTCAGGATCGCCAGCGCGCCGATCAAGAGCAGGGGTGAGCGGCGGGTGGCCAGGCCGACCAGCGTGCCCGGCGCAACGCCCATGTCGCGCAGCACATGGGCCGCGCGGTTGGCGGCGGCGTTCAGTTGCGCGTAGCTGAGCGTCGTGGCCTCGTGCACCAGTGCGGGGGCGTCCGGGGTGCGGGCGGCCTGCGCCTCGAACAGGCGGTGAAGCGGGGTGTCCGCGAAGCCGGTCGCCGTGGCGTTCCAGTCGTCCAGCGTCAGGGTGCGTTCGGCAGGCGGCATCGACGGCAGGTCGGCCAGCGTCGGAACACTGTCGGACATCTGTCGGATATGCGTCAGGCGGGCGTGCAGCAGCCGCGCATATGCTGGCGCAAGGCGCGTCGCGTCGAAATGGAAGCCCGTCTCGGTCAGCGTGACCACGCTTCCCGGCAAGGGCGCATCGGACCCGAGCACCAGCGCGACCTGCGGTTGCGGCACCGCGCCGATGGCAGGGTCGCGCAAGGCCAGATCGGCGGCAAAGCCGGGGGTGGCGCGCAGACGGTTCAGCGCGTCGGTTTGCAGGCGCGCGTGGTCGGCGGGGGTGGCGGTGGGGTCGGCGGTCAGCCGAAGGGGCGCCCACGGGGTGACATAGCCCGGCGCCTGCGGGGCGCGCGCATCGTGCAAGGCGATGTCGGTGCTGGCCGCGCCCGCAAGCCCGCAGGCCCAGACCGCCAGCGCGCCAAGGTCCAGCCCGGCCAGCGGCAGGGCCTGCCAGTCGGGCGCGGGGGTGGCGGGCCGGGACAGCGGCACCTCGGCCGGGGCGAAGGTGCGCAGGGTGCGGCGGATGGCGGCTTCGCCGGGGGCGAGGGCGGCGATGGCGGCGGTGATGCGCGCCGCCTGCGCGCCGCCAAGCGGGGGCAGCACATCGCCCGGCCGCGCCACGGTCCGCGGGCAGATGGCGGTGCCCTCCATCGTGCGCAGCCCGCGCAGGGTGACGGCACCGCCGGTGCAGGCGACGGTCATCCCCGCCTCGTCCACCGCCAGAACCTGACCGGGCGCGCCGGTGCCGGGGGCGGCTTCGGCGCCGGTCACCACCAGCACGCCGCCTGCGGTTTCCAGCTTGGGCCGCGCGAGCGGATTGGCATAGGGGCCGTGGTCAAGCGCATGGACCAGCGCCAGCACGCGGTGCGCCGGTTCTGCGAAATCCAGCCGGGCGGCGGCACGGGGCCGGTCATCGCGGGCGTGATAGCTGCGCTGGGCAAGGTCCTGGGCGCGGCGGTCGGTGGCGCCGGATTCAAGCGAGGCGACCAAGGCCGGAAAACTGTCGATGGCGGCTTCGAAGCATTTGGTGTTCAGCGTCAGCGCGGTTTCCGAATGAGAAATCGGAAATGTCCGCTGTTCCAGAATATCGCCTTCATCGATCCCGCCCGAGATGAGATGCCACGTGATGCCATGCTGGGCCTCGCCCTCCAGAATGGCCCAGACCGGGGCGTTCAGCCCGGCGTGGCGGGGCAACGGCCCGTCGTGGAAGTTGACCGCACCGCACGCGGCGCGTGCCAGCATCGCCTCAGGCACCAGCGACAGGTTGGCGATGGAAAACAGCCAGTCATACCTGGCGTCGGCCAGCCGGTCGGCATAGCCGGGCGACTGGGGTTCGACCCGCAGGCCCTCGGCTTCGGCCCAGCGGCGCAGTTCGGGGTTGCGGGTGACGATGGCGGTGATGGTGTGCCCGCGCGCGCGCCAGATCCCCGCGCATTGCACCAGAAGGGATTCGTTGCCGATGAACAGGGCGGACAGGGTCATGATATGCTCCGGCTGGGGCTGGCTGCCCCTTTTGCTTGGGGATTGCGCGGTCCCTTGGACAGGCTGTGCGCGACCAGATCGCGCAGAAAATGCGGCGGATCGCCAACCGGGCGGCGCGTGAGCGCCGCGCGCAGGCGCCAGATCAGCCCGCCCGCGACATGCGCCAGCGTGGCGGCTGCGAAATAGGCGGCGCCGTGGTTCTTGGTGAAGTAATGGCGTCGGCTGTCGAACCAATACTGCGGTGTGCGGGTCCACCGCTTCATCCCGGTAGTTTCCGACCCGATATGCGCCACGTCGGATGCGCGGACATAGTCGGTGGGCCAACCCGCGCGCGCCGCGCGCAGGCAAAGGTCGGTTTCCTCGAAATACAGAAAGAAGGTTTCGTCAAACAGGCCGATCCGGTCCAGCACGGGGCGGCGCATCATCAGGCTGCATCCCGCCAGCCAGTCCACCCGCATGACGCCGCGCGGCGGAATCTCCATCGGGACGATGTGGCGTCTCAGGGCGCGGCTGATCGGGCCGGTGCGGGCGGCGCCTTCGATTTCCGACCAGACCGTCGGAAACCTGAAACAGGTGGTGTGCGGATCGCCGTCAAGCCCGTGGATGTAGCTGCCGGCAAAGCCGACATGGGGGTGCGCTTCGAGATGGTCCAGCAGCAGGCGGATGGCATCGGGCGCCGGGAACGCATCGGAATTGAGGATATACACGTAATCGGGCCGCGCGCCGCCGGGCAGACCAGCGCGGATGCCTGCGTTGTTGCCCGCGCCAAACCCGCCGTTGCGCCCGGCCTGCACGATGTGCACCCGGTCCCAGCCCCGGTCCGCCACGGCGCGGCGCAAGGTCGCCTCGGACCCGTCGCCGCTGTCGTTGTCGACGATGGTGATGGCGCCGTCGATGCCCTGCATCGCCGTCAATGCATGCTCGGCCGCGCGCAGCGTCATCTCGGGCGTGCGCCAGTTCAGGATGACGGTCAGGACACTGGCCGTCATTCCGCCGCCTCGTGCCGCGTGGCTTGGGGTTCGGCGGCGGCCAGCACCTTGCGGATGCGGGTCGCCATGACCCGGACGTTGGGTTCCAGCACCATGCTGTCGTGGGTGCCCGGAACCTCGAACACCTCGAGCCCCGGTGCGAAGGCGGACCACTGGTTGTCGGGGAACACATATTCCTTGGCAGCGCTGACCCATTGGCCGCCCGACACCTGCCAATGCCGGTCCAGCGGCGGGCGGAACAGCGCGACGCGGCCCTTCCACGGCCTGAGGTCATAGGCGGGCAAGGCGGCGCGGAACGCGGCCTCGATCGCGGCGTTGTGCAGTTCGTGCCCGGCGGCCTGCGCGGGAGGAAGCGACTGGGCGCGCTTCCACGCCTGACGCGCGCGCCACCATTCGGCGGCATAGCCCAGCCCCTTGCGCCGGAATTCCGCAAGCTTGATCAGGGCCTTGTCCTTGCGGCTGAGCGTAGGGCGCAGCGGCAGCGGTGTGTCCAGCAGCACGACCTGCGCCACGGTTTCGCCCGAAGCCTCCAACTGGCGGGCGATTTCCCATGCAATCAGCCCGCCGCCCGAAAACCCGCCCAGAAGATAGGGGCCACGCGGCTGCACCAGACGGATTTCGGCAATATAGTCGCGCGCGGCGTCGGCAAAGCTGGTGTGCGGGGCCTGATCGCCATAAAGCCCGCGCGCCTGCAGGCCATAAAAGGCGCGTTCGGCGCCGATCAACTGGGCCAGATGGCGCAGGTTCAGCACGTTGCCGAACATGCCCGCGACAAGGAAGAACGGCAGTTTGCCCGACCCGTCGCCTGCATTCATCGGCACAAGATGGGTATAGCGGCGCGCGGGGGCCTGCGGGGCGGCTGCGGTGGCATCCTGCGGGCCGATGCGCGATTCGATCAGGGCGGCGCAGGCGGCGATGGTCGGTGCCTCGAACAGCACCGAGATGGGGAAGTCCACTGCAAAGGTCTTGCGGATCATGGCGAACAGGCGCACCGCGATCAGGCTGTGCCCGCCAAGATCAAAGAAGCTGTCGTCCACGCCGACCTGACCCACGCCCAGCAAATCCTGCCAGAAGCCGACAAGCGTGCGTTCGACATCGGTGCGCGGTTCGACATAGGCGCTGTCAAGGTCGGGGCGGGCAAAGCCGGGGCCGGAGGCCGGGGCGGCCTGCACCTCGGCCGCCTGTGCGATCAGCGCGGGCAGCGGCATGGAGGACACGATCACCGGCGACTGGCCAAGGGCCAGCGCGCGGACAAATGCCTCGGCCCCTTCCGGGGCGCGGATGCCGTTGGCCAGATTGTGGCGCAGGCGGTCCTCGGCAGGCGATGGCGTGCGGTCGTCGCCGGTGCGGTCAAACTCCACCTCGCGCGGGTCGGGACGGGTGGCAAGCGCCAGCGCGCCGTCAAGCCGACGGATCTGGAAGCCTTCAACCTCGATGCAGACGTTGCCTTGCGCGTCGGTCAAGGTGATGTCGAAACGGGCAAAGGGCGCATCGGCCCGGTTGTCGGCAGCGTTGCGGACATGGCTGAAAATGTCGGCCGGCAGCGGGCGGCAGACGCGCAGCCGCGCATAGCTGACCGGCACCCACAGATGATCGGGGCGGTAGCCCGCGATCAGCCCCATGGCCCAGCCGGTGGCAAGGTCCATCAGCGCGGGGTGGATCAGGTGGCCATCGGCGATGTCGTGGCGATAGGCCAGCGGCAACGCCAGCCGCGCCAGCCCTTCGCCTGCGCCCAACGCCATCGACCGGATCACCCGCCAGCGCGGACCGAAGGACAAATGATCTTCCTGCGGGCTGCGCAGCCCTTCGCCGGTGACGGGCGCCCCGCAGCGGGCGGCAATGGCGGCAACGTCGATCTGGCGCGGATCGGGGCGGACAAAGGCGACCGACCCCTGGGCGTTCAACTGGTAGCCCCGGCGCCCTTCGGCCATCGTGTCGGATCGGATATCGAGCGCGTAGCCCTGATCGGTGGCGGCCAGCCGGACGCGAACCTCGCGGGTGTCGTGGTCGCCGACGACCAGCGGGCGGAAGAAGTAGAGGTCGCGCAGTTCGAACGGGCCGCTTTCGCCCTGGGCCTTCAGCGCCTGCGCCGCCAGGTCCAGATACCCTGTGCCAGGGATCAGCGCAGCACCGTCGCGGGTGCGGTGGCCATCAAGCCACCAGCGCGACACATCCCACGTGGCGGTGAACAGGCGGCGGCCGTGATCATCCCACGTCGCAAGGTCCAGCATCGGGGTGCGGGCGGGCGTGGTGGGTGGCGGCTTGCGCCCCATCACGGCTTCGGCTGCCATCCCGACATCGGCCCAGATGCCCCAGTCCAGCGCGACCACCCGCGTCTTGCCGCTGCGCGAGTCGGCCCATGCGTTGAGGAATTCGTTGGCGGCGACGTAATCGACCTGTCCGGCTGGCGCGGTGATGGTGGAGGTGGAGGAAAACGCCACGATCAGCGACAGCGACCCGTCGGGGAACACGGCGTCAAGCACCTGGGTGCCGTGGACCTTGGGCGCGAACACGTCCTCGACCTGCGCCGGGGTCTTGGCAAGGATGGGGGCGTCGGCCACCACGCCTGCCGCGTGGATCAGCACATCCAGTCGGCCAAACGCGGAGTCACAGGCGGCGCGGGCGGCGCGCATGTCTTCGATGTTGCACACGTCGCCTTCGACGACGAGGACTTGCGCGCCCAGCGTTTCAAGGTGCTGAACCGCGCGGATGCGCGTGGCGAGCGGGCCGGTGGGATCGGCGCGCAGGGCGGCGGGCCATTGCACGCGGTCGGCCAGCGCGGTGCGCGTGAGCAGTGCGATGCGGGCGCCGTGGTCGCGCACCAGCCGTTCCGCAAGGGTCAGCCCGATGCCGCCAAAGCCGCCGGTGATGAGGACGGCGGCGCCTTGGGGGATCGGCGCGGGGGCCGGGGGCAGTGGCGCGGGGCGGTGGGTGAGCGCGAACCGGCGGTCGCCGCGCAGGGCAAATGTGCCGCTGGCCGGGTCCGACAGCAGGTCGTCCAGCACACGGTCGGCCAGCGCATCCCACCCCGCGCGGCCGGTGGGCAGAGTGATGTCGAGGCTGGAGCAGGTGACGCCCGGCAATTCGCGCGGGATCACCCGCAGGGGCCCTTGGGCGGCGGCCTTTTCCGGGCAGGGCAGCGGTTCGGATTTCACCCGCGCAGCGCCGGTGGTGATGGCAGTGAGGTGCAGCGGACGTGGCAGGCTTTCCTCGGCCAGCGCCTGCCCCAGAAACAGCAGCGACCAGAACCCCTGTTCCAGATTGCGGTGAAAGAAGCTGGAGCCGGGGCGGAAGGTGGCACCATCGGTCACCAGCCAGAAATGCGCGATGCGCTGCGG
Source organism: Gemmobacter sp. (assembly GCA_030683915.1). Lineage (GTDB taxonomy): Bacteria > Pseudomonadota > Alphaproteobacteria > Rhodobacterales > Rhodobacteraceae > Wagnerdoeblera. The sequence continues at coordinate 1,762 of JAUXPG010000404.1, read as the reverse complement.
GGCGATGCCGTGGTGGGCAAGGTCCTGCAACAGGCGGTCGTAATCTTCGCGCCCGCGTTCGGGGGCGATGACGTAGGCGTGGTCATCGGTGCGGGCAAAGCTGTCGCCCGCCGCCACGGTGACCACGCGGTGCCCGGCCTTGCGCAGCCGTGCGACGGTGCGGGCGGCCAGACCGGCGGTGTCGGTGAACACGAGCCAGGTGCGGGGGGTGGATTGGTCGAGCGCGTCGGCATCCACCTCGGGTTCCGCCGCGCGGGGGCGCCAGTGCGGGCGCCAGCCCCATGTGGCGATGTCGTCGCTGCGGTCCGGCCAGGCGCGGGCGGGTTCCTGCGCCGTTTGCCCGGCTCCGGGTTCGATGAAATAGCGGCTGCGCTGGAACGGATAGGTGGGCAGCGGCACCCGATGGCGCGGTCCCTCGCCCCAGATCGCCGTCCAATCCACCGGCACGCCGAGCGCCCAGAGACGGGCAAAGACACCGAAGAAATACACATCATCCGCCACCGCCTGCTCGGGGTGGCGCAGGCTGGACAGCACCTGATTGGACGGCACGCCATTGGCCTGCGCCAGCGACGACAGCGCCTTGCCCGGCCCGACCTCAAGAAACACGCGGTTGGGCGTGGCATTCAGATGCGCGATGCCGTCGGCGAACATGACCGTGCCGCGCAGATGGTAGACCCAGTATTCCGGGTCGGTGGCCTGTTTCGCCGTCAGCGGTTTGCCGGTGCGGTTCGAGATGATCGGAAGGTTGGGCGGGCTGAGCCGCAGCCCGCGCAGAAAATCGCCAAAGCGTTTCAGGATGGGTTCCAGCATGCGCGAATGTGCGGCGATGTCGATCTGGATGCGCTGCGCCTCGATCCCCTTGGCGGCAAGGCGGGTTGCCAGCCGGTCAAGTTCCGCCTGCGGGCCGGAGGCCACACAAAGGTCGGGCGCGTTGACCACGGCGAGGTCCAGATTGTCGCCCATTTCGCGGCGCAGGGCATCTTCGGACAGCGGCACCGACACCATGCCGCCCGGGGCGATGGTGTCGAACAACTGGCCCCGCAGGTGGACAAGGGCGATGCAGTCTTCGAACGACAGCACCCCGGCCAGACAGGCCGCGGTGTTTTCGCCCATCGAATGCCCGATCAGCGCGGTGGGCTGCACGCCCCAGCTCATCCACAACTGGGCCAGCGCGTATTCGGTGATCATGATCAGCGGCAGTTGCACCGAGGGGCGTTTAAGTGCCTCGGCAGCGGCGGCCTCGGCGCCCGGTTCGGGCAACCACAGGGCGCGCAGGTCATAGTCCAGCCGCGGCGCAAGGTGGTCAAGGCCGCGGTCCATCCAGTCGCGGAACACGGGTTCGGTCTCGTAGAGATCGCGCGCCATGCCCGCGTATTGCGCTCCGCCACCGGGGAACATGAACACCACGTCGGGCGCGTCGCCCAGATGCGTGTGGGTGAACACGCGGTGACGGTCGCCGGTTTCCAGCAGGCGCGCGGCCTCGTCATGCGTGTCGGCCACCAGCACGCGGCGGCGTTCAAAGGCGCGGCGGCCTTGCTTCAGGGTATAGGCGACGTCAGCCAGCGGCTGTTCGGGATGCGCGCGCAGATGGGCGGCCAGCCGGGCCGCAGCGGCGTCAAGCGCCTTGGGCGTGCGGGCCGACAGGGTGAGGATGTGGAACGGGAAATCGGATTGGCCCGATGGCGCGCGCGCCGGCGCCTCCTCCAGCACGGCGTGGGCGTTGGTGCCGCCGACACCAAGGCTGTTGACGCCCGCCCGGCGC
>JAUXPG010000319.1 GCA_030683915.1 Gemmobacter sp. | reverse complement strand
TGCGCCCCCCGGACCCCCGCCTGGCGCCCGGGTTTCGGCCCGTTTGCAGGCGCGGCAGGTGTCGGAGCCTCCGGCGGGGATATTTGGATCAGAGCGAAGCATCCCCCAGAGTTCGTTTCGCCCCGACCCAAGTATCCCGGGGAGGCTTCGCGCAGCGAAGACGGGGCAGCGCCCCGGCGGCGGCGGTGCCTAAAGCCACGGCGGGGTATTGGCCGAAACGATCACCGCCGGCGCGTCCGAGAGGTTGCGGAACCTGTGCGGGCGGGTGCTGTCGAACAGATAGCCGTCGCCTGCGTGCAAGACGCGCACCTGATCGCCAACCGTCACTTCGACCGCGCCCGACACCACGATGCCGCCTTCCGCCCCGGCATGGGCCAGCATGCTGCGCCCGGTGTCGGCGCCCGGTTCATAGACTTCGTGCAAAATCTGCAAACCATGGGCGGTGGCGTCGCCCAGTTGTTCGATGCGCACCCGTGCGGCCCCGGGCACCCGGCTGGTCAGGTCGGTGCGTTCGGAGGCGGTGAAGAACACCTGATCCGTCCGCGCCGTGCCGGGGTCGAAGAATTCGGCCATGGTCATGGTCATGCCGCTCAGGATTTTGCGCAACGATGCAACCGACGGCGAGCAGCGGTTGGTTTCGATCATCGAAATCTGGCCATGTGGCACGCCTGCCGCCAAGGCCAGATCGCGTTGCGACAGCCCTTTTGCCACGCGCAACCGCCGCAGCCGCGCGCCGAGGTCGAAATCTTCCATCGTCTCCTCCGTATCTCGCCCATCATGCCTGAGGATGGGCGCGCTGGCCAGCGGTGCGCCGCTTGCTCAGAATGCTGAACGGGTCTAGGATGCCGGGATCAACGGGGAGTTGCCTGCCATGACCACCAATGCCGATCTTCGCGCCCGCCAGTCTGCCGCCGTGGCGAACGGGGTGGCCACGCGGGGCGTGTATGCCGCGCGCGCCGAGAATGCCGAGTTGTGGGATGTCGAAGGGCGGCGCTTTCTGGACTTTGCCGCCGGGATTGCGGTGAACAACACCGGCCACCGCCATCCGCGCGTGATGGCCGCCGTGGCCGAGCAGGCGCAAGCGTTCACCCACACTTCGTTCAACGTGGCGCCCTATGAAGGGTATGTCCGTCTGGCAGAGCGGTTGAACGCGCTCGCCCCCGGCGATTTTGCGAAAAAGACCATGCTGGTCACCACCGGGGTCGAGGCGGTGGAGAATGCCATCAAGATCGCGCGGGCGCATACCGGGCGCACCGGGGTCATTGCCTTTGGCGGCGGGTTTCATGGCCGCACCTTGCTGGGCATGGCGCTGACCGGCAAGGTCAAGCCTTACAAGGCCGGGTTCGGGCCGTTTCCGGCGGAAATCTTCCATTCCGCCTTTCCGTCCGAATTTCACGGTGTCTCGGTGGCCGAGGCGTTGCGGGGGCTCGACAACCTGTTGCTGCATTCCATCGAACCAAAGCGCGTCGCGGCCTTCATCATCGAGCCGGTGCAGGGCGAGGGTGGGTTCAACGTGGCACCACCGGAATTTCTGCAGGCGTTGCGGGACCGCGCCGATGCGCATGGCATTCTGCTGATTGCCGACGAGATTCAAGCCGGGATGGCGCGCACTGGCAAGATGTTCTGTTTCAACCATGCCGGGGTGGTGCCCGATCTGATCACCATGGCCAAGGGGCTGGCGGGCGGGTTCCCGTTGTCGGCAGTGACGGGCCGGGCCGAGGTGATCGACGCGGCGCCTGCGGGCGGGTTGGGGGGCACCTATGCCGGCAACCCGCTGGCGATTGCCGCTGCCCATGCCGTGCTGGATGTGATCGTGGACGAGGACCTGTGCGCGCGGGCGACGGAAATCGGCGACCGCATCCTGACCCGTCTGCGCGCCGTGCAGGCCCGGCAAGGCATGGAGGCAATCGGCGATGTGCGCGGTCTGGGCGCGATGATCGCGTTCGAACTGGTCGCCGACCGGGCCAGCAAGGCCCCCGATGCCGCGCTGACCAACGCCATCATCGCGGAGGCCGAGGCGCGCGGGCTGATCATGATTTCCTGCGGCATGCATGGCAACGTGGTGCGTCTGTTGCCGCCGTTGACCACGCCGATGGCGCAGGTTGACGAGGCGCTGGATATCATCGAGGCCAGCATCGAGGCGGCGGTGACCCGCCTTGCCGGTGCGGCCTGACCTCATGCGCGAGGGGTGGTCAGCCCTTGCGGTCCGCCGCGCGGGCCTGACACAGGCTGAGGATCGGTGATCCGTCCTGCGGTGCCACTTCGGCATCACCGGCGCAGCGGTCGGCCTGCTGCGCCAGTTTGATGTCAAGGTCGCTCAGCCCGTCGCAATCGTGCGTGGTCAGCGTGATGTCCACCAGATTATAGACATTGCGCCATTCCGGGTGGTGATTCAGGCGTTCCGCCGCAAGGGCAACGCGCGACATGAACCCCCACGCCTGCGAGAAGTTGCGGAATTTCCAGACTTTGCGAATGGCATCGCGATCGGGCACGGCCTGCCAGCCGGAGGCACCAAGGGCGGGCAGGTCGCGGGTGCGGTCTTCGGTGGAGAGCGGGTTCATGCCGGGACCTCCGCCAAGAGAGCGGCATCCAGCGCGGCGGCGCGGGCATGGGCCGGGCGGGCGCTGATGCGGGCCCAATAATCGCGGAACGCCGGACGGTCGGGCAGGGTGCCAAAGGTCAGTCCCCAGCCGATCTGGCTGCCGGTGTAGACATCGGCGGCGGTGAACCTTTCGCCTGCAAGGTAGGGCGATTGTGCGACGCGCTGTTCCAGCGCGCTGACGGCGGTGTCGAAATCGCCATACCCGACCATGCCGCGTCGGTCTGGCGGTGGCGTCAGGCCCAGCGCCTTGTTGGTGACCGCCGCTTCCAGCGGCCCGGCCCCAAAGAAAAGCCAGCGGAAATAGGCGCCCGCTTCGCCTGGTGCAGGGTCAAGCCGTGCTTGCGGAAAGGCCTGCGCCAGATAGGCGCAGATCGCGGCGCATTCTGTCACCACATGGGCATCGTGGCGGATCACCGGAACCTTGCCCATCGGGTTGAGCGCGAGGAATTCGGGCGTGCGCATCGACGGTCCGAAATCCACCATCACGGTGTCATAGGTCGCGCCCACCTCCTCCAGCATCCAGCGCACGATGGCTCCGCGTGACCGCGGGTTGGTCCAAAAGGTCAGATCAGTCATGATCGCTCTCCCTGTCGCGGCGGAACGGGCCATAGCTCGTCAGCACCTCGATTTCCTCGTCCACTGCGGCGCGTTCTGCCGCCAGATACTGCGCCACCGCCTTTTGAAACCCGGCATCCGGCAGATGGTGCAGCGAATGCACCGCAACCGGCAGATAGCCGCGCGCCAGCTTGTGTTCGCCCTGCGCCCCGGCCTCGACCCGCGACAGGCCGCGCGCGATCGCCCAGTCGATTGCCTGATGATAGCACAGCTCGAAATGCAGGCACGGATGATCCTCGACGCAGCCCCAGTAGCGGCCGAACAACGTTTCGCGCCCGATGAAGTTCAGCGCCCCCGCAACCGGGCGGCCCTCGCGTTCGGCCAGCACCAGCAGCACGTCGTCGCGCAGCGTGTCCTGCACGATGTCGAAGAACGCGCGGGTCAGATAAGGGCGGCCCCATTTGCGCGCGCCGGTATCCTGATAGAACTGCCAGAACGCTTCCCAATGGGCGGGGCGCAGATCGTCGCCCGTCAAGGCGCGGATGGTGCCGCCGAACGCCTGCGCGACGGCACGTTCCTTGCGCAGCGCCTTGCGCTTGCGTGAGGACAACGCGGCAAGAAAATCGTCATAGCTGCGGTAGCCCGCATTTTCCCAATGAAACTGTTGCGTCACGCGGTGCAGCCAGCCCGCCGGCAAGGCCTCGGTTTCAGCCTCGGTGCAAAAGGTGACATGTGCGGAGGACAGCCGGTTCTGCGCGGCGACCTGTTCCAGCCCGGCCAGAATTGCCGCGCGCCCGGCGGCCTCCCATCCGGGGGCGCACAGAAACCGCCGGCCCGTCGCCGGGGTAAAGGGCACTGCCACCTGAAGTTTCGGGTAATACCTGCCCCCGGCCCGTTGCCAGGCATCGGCCCAGGCGTGGTCAAAGATGTATTCGCCCTGACTGTGCGCCTTGAGATAAACCGGCGCAACCGCGACAACCTTGCCTTCGGCGCGCACCACAAGCGGGCGTGGGTCCCACCCGGTGCCGCGCCCGACCGAACCCGAGCGTTCCAGCGCCACCAGAAACCGATGCGTGGTGAACGGGTCCACCGGCACCCCGCCGCCGGAATTGGCGCACGCGTCCCAGTCTGCGGCCGGAACATCGGCCACGGCCCCCGGCATGCTGATCTCGAGCGGTGCGGTATCGTCCATGCCTGCCCCCTGCCTGCCCTGCGGCAATCTGCGCCGCATGTGGGCGGCGTCAAGCCCTGCGGCCAACGGCGCGGCACCGCGCGCTCAGTCCGGGATGCGGGCCGCGTAGCCTTCGAAGGGCACATTGCAGGCGATGCGGCGCGCAGCCGCCTCGTCCTGCGCGGAACGGATG
>JAUXPG010000313.1 GCA_030683915.1 Gemmobacter sp. | reverse complement strand
GGGCTTTACCGCATGGCGTCGGTCGGGCTGGGCATGGTCGGCGTACTGATCGTCGTCTCGCCCCGCCTGACGGTCGGCGCCGGGGCGTCGGACGCGCAGACCCTTGGCGCCACGCTGGTGCTGGGCGGCGCGGTGTTTTCCGCGCTGGCGCAGGTGTTCGTGCGCAAACTGGTGCAGACCGAACGCACCGCCACGATCGTGTTCTGGTTTTCCTTCAACGCCGCCGCGTTGTCGCTGATCACCCTGCCCTTCGGCTGGGTCGTGCCCACGGCAGGCGAGGCGTCGCTTCTGGTGCTGGCGGGGCTTCTGGGCGGGGTCGGGCAGATTTTCCTGACGTCCAGCTACCGCGAGGCGGATGCCTCGGTCGTCGCCCCGTTCGAATACGCCTCGATCCTGTTCGCGCTCGGCATCGGCTATTTCATCTTTGACGAGGTGCCGACCCTCACCATGATCGGCGGCGCCGCGCTGGTGGTGCTGGCGGGCATCCTCATCATCTGGCGCGAACGCAAACTCGGGCTGGAACGCGCCAACCAGCGCAAGGCGATGACCCCGCAGGGGTAGGCTCCGGGGGGCGCATTGCCGGAAAATGCACTCACGCCCCGCCCTGCGCGGGTGACCACCTGAGCGGCCCATTTGTTGCCAAAAGGTTAAAACGTCCGCGCAACCCCTTGATTTCAAAGGAGTGGCGTGCTGTCCCTCCGAGGGACAATGAAAAAGGGGCGCCACGGGGCGCCCCGATATCCGTGTCGGCTGGCGCGGGGTCAGTCCCGCGCGCGCTCCACATAGCTGTTGTCGTCGGTGTTGATGACGATCCGGGTGCCCGCGCCGATATGCGGCGGCACCATCACGCGCAGGCCGCTGTCGGTCATTGCGGGCTTGTAGCTGGACGAGGCGGTCTGCCCCTTCACAACCGGCTCGGTTTCGGTGATTTCCACGGTGATCTTCTGCGGGAATTCGATGGCGATGCAGACCTCCTCAAAGGTCTTGAGCCAGCAGGTCATGCCCTCTTGCAGATACACCTTGCTGTCCCCCACCACGTCGGGCGACACGGCGATCTGTTCGAAGGTCTCCGGCTCCATGAAGTGAAAGCCTTCGCCGTCCTCATAGAGGTAGTTGTAGGCGCGCTCGTCGACCGTGGCCTTTTCCACCTGTTCGGTGGTGCGCCAGCGTTCCGAAACCTTCACACCGTCGGAAATGCGGCGCATGTCCACGCTGGTCGTCGGCGTGCCCTTGCCGGGATGAAAGTTGGAGGCGTTCAGCACGACATAGAGACGGCCTTCCATCTCGACGACATTGCCCTTGCGCAGGGATGAGGCGATGACTTTCACGGGTGTGGTTCCTTGTGGTTTTCGGTCGTGCGGCGTAAGTCTTGCGCGCAATTGGTGCTGCGCCTAGCGCATCTGGCGCCGGATTTCCAGCCTTAAGGCGATGCCATGTCCGATACCCCCTGGTGGGACGCCCGCCGCCACGCCGACCGCCGGCCGCTGCTGATTGCCCGCAACCGCATTCAGGCGGCGCTGCGGGGCTGGTTCGCGGATCAGGACTTTACCGAGGTGGACCCCTGCGCGCTGCAGGTCAGTCCGGGGAACGAGGCGCACCTGCACGCCTTCACCACCGATTCCATCGGAAATGACGGCGCCGCGCGGCGGATGTATCTGCACACCAGCCCCGAATTCGCGATGAAAAAGCTGCTGGCGGCAGGCGAGACGCGCATCCACACCTTCGCCCATGTCTGGCGCAACCGCGAACGCGGGGCGCGGCACAGCCCGGAATTCACCATGCTGGAATGGTATCGCGCCGGGCAGGTTTACACCGTCCTCATGGACGATTGCGCCGCCCTTCTGCGGATCGCGGCACAGGCGGCGGGCGCCAGCCTGCTGCGCCGCGGGGACGCGACGTGCGACCCCTTCGCCCCGCCCGAGCGGCTGTCGGTAGCCGGGGCCTTCGGGCGGTTTGCGGGGATCGACCTGCTGGCAACGCTGGCGCCCGACGGCACGCCCGACCGCGGCGCGCTGGCGGCGCAGGTCGCGGCAGCCGGGATGCGGGTGGATGCGGGCGACACGTGGTCCGACCTTGTATCGGCAGTGTTGGTCCAGCGGGTCGAGCCGCATCTGGGCCACGGCCGCATGACCGTGCTGGACCGTTACCCCGCGCATGAGGCCGCGCTGGCCCGCCGCTGCCCGGACGACCCGCGCGAGGCAGAGCGGTTCGAGCTTTATGCCTGCGGGGTGGAACTGGCCAACGGGTTCGGGGAACTGACCGACCCCGCCGAACAGCGCCGCCGGTTTGAGGCGGAGATGGATGAAAAGGCCCGCGTCTATGGCGAACGTTACCCGTTGGACGAGGATTTTCTGGCCGCACTGGCGCATATGCCACCCGCCAGCGGCATCGCGCTGGGGTTTGACCGACTGGTGATGCTGGCCACCGGCGCCCCGCGCATCGATGATGTGCTGTGGGCGCCGGTGGGGTAATCCGTCCGGACGGGCGCGCCGGGGTCAGCCTTGGGTGCTGTCCCAGCCGGAAATCGCCTTGACCTCCAGAAACTCCTCGATGCCCCAATGGCCGCCTTCGCGCGCCCGGCCCGAAAGTTTGACCCCGCCAAAGGGCGACCCGGCGCCGCGGCTTTGCCCGTTCATTTCCACCATCCCCGACCGCAGCGCCCGCGCCAGCCGGTTGCGGCGGGCGCCGTCGGACGACTGGACATAATTGGTCAGGCCATAGGGCGTGTCGTTGGCAATCGCCACCGCCTCGGCCTCGGTGTCAAAGGGGATCATCGACAGCACGGGGCCAAAGATTTCCTCGCGTTCGATGGTCATGCCGGGTTTGACGTCGGCAAACACGGTGGGGCGAACGTAATAGCCCTTGTTCATGCCATCGGGCAGACCAAGGCCGCCCGCGACAAGGCGCGCCCCTTCTTCGATGCCCTTGGCGATGAAGCCTTGGATCTGGTCCCACTGGCGTTTGTTCACCACCGGGCCGATGTGCTTGCCGGGTTGCGAGGCCGGGCCGACCGCGACCGAAGCTGCCACCCGTGCCGCCGTTTCAACCGCCTGATCGTAGATCGGGCGCTGCACCAGCATGCGGCTGGGGGCGTTGCAGGACTGGCCCGAGTTGTTGAACAGATGGCGCACGCCGCGTTCCACCGCCTTTTCATCGGCATCGGCAAAGATCAGGTTGGCGCCCTTGCCCCCCAGTTCCAGCGTCACGCGCTTGAGCGTTTCGGCGGCGGCAAGGCTGATCGCCTTGCCCGCGCGGGTCGATCCGGTGAACGAGATCATTTCCACGTCGGGGTGCCGAGACAGCACGCTGCCCACGCCGGGGCCATCGCCGTTCACAAGGTTGAACACACCGGGCGGAAAGCCCGCCTCGTGCATCATCTCGGCCCAGAGCAGCGACGACAGCGGCGATTCCTCGGACGGCTTGAGCACCATGGTGCAGCCTGCCAGCAGCGCCGGGGTGACCTTGAGGCTGACCTGATTCATCGGCCAGTTCCACGGCGTGATCAGGCCGACCACCCCGATGGGTTCAAGCGCGATGCGGTCATTGGGCGCGTGCGGGCCAAGCGGGCGGATGAACTCCATCGCCTTGAAGGCGGTGATGAAGTTGCGGATGTGCCAGTTGCCCGATGTCGCCTGCGAGGCACGGGCCATGTCGATGGGCGCGCCCATTTCAAGGCTGATCGCGGCGGCCATGTCATCCAGCCGCGATTCGTAGATGGCAAGGAACCGTTCCACCAGCGCCAGCCGTTCTGCCGGCGGGGTCGCGGCCCAGCCGGGAAACGCCGCCTTGGCCGCCGCCACCGCCGCTTCGGCATCGGCGGCGCTGCCCAGCGAGATGATGGCGCAGGTGTCTTCGGTCGAGGGGTCGATCACCGGGCAATCGTTGCGCGCCACGGGCGGCACCCATGCGCCGTTGATGTAGAAGTCGCGTTTTTCGATCATCACCTGTCTCTCCTGCCGGATGTCCGGGGAAACTGGCACCCGCAGGGACATTGTGCAACCGTGCAGGGCTTCGGCGCGGAAGGATTCCCGAACTGCGAGCCTGTAGCACCGGCAGGGGGTGCACCGGGCGGGCAGGCGGCTTATGTCAGGGGCAACGACCACCACGGACAAGGACAGGCCATGACCCTGCGCATCAACGACACTGCACCGGACTTTACCGTAGACTCCACCGAAGGCCGGATTTCGTTTCACGACTGGATCGGCGACGGCTATGCCATCCTCTTCAGCCATCCCAAGGATTTCACCCCCGTCTGCACCACCGAATTCGGCGCGGTGTCGCGCTTGGCGGGCGAGTTCGCGCGCCGGGGCTGCAAGGTCGCGGGCGTGTCGGTAGATCCGCTCGACCAGCACATGAAGTGGAAGGCCGACATCGAAGCCTATTCGGGCGCGCCGGTCGGCTTTCCGATCTTTGCCGACGAGGCGCTGGAGATCGCCAAGGCCTATGACATGATGCCCGCCGAATCGGTGCTGCCCGACGGGCGGACCCCGGCGCATACCGCGACGGTGCGCAGCACCTTCATCATCGGGCCGGACAAGAAGATCCGGTTGATGCTGATTTATCCGATGTCGGTGGGGCGCAACTTTGACGAAATCCTGCGCACGCTGGACGCGATCCGCGTCACCGATGGCGCGCCGTTTGCAACCCCGGCGGACTGGCAACCGGGCGAAAAGGTGATCGTGGCGCTGTCGGTTTCCACCGATGACGCCAAGGCGCGGTTCCCCGATCTGGAGATGGTGTTGCCGTATCTGCGCAAGGCCAGCGTGCCGGGCTGATCGGGCGCAATAATCCTTGCCTCGCTTGCGCGTGGCGGATGATGTGGGCGGCGCGGAACGCTGCGCCGCCGGTTCATCCGCAGCCTGTGAGGAGGTTCATTCATGCGCAAGATCGCGGTCATTGCCGCAAGCCTGCTGTTCGCCGGGTCGGCCATGGCCCAGGACATCGTCGGGGTCTACACCGTTCAGGGGACCAACCCCGACGGCACCACCTATGCCGGATTGGCAGAAATCGTACCGCTGTCGGACGTGACCTGCGAAGTGACCTGGAGCACGGGGGGCCAAGAAACCACCGGCATCTGCATGCGGTATCACAACGCCTTTGCCGCGGCCTATCCCCTGAACGAAGACATCGGCCTGCTGATCTATGAAATCCTTGCCGACGGGTCGATGCAGGGCACATGGACCATCGCGGGCAGCGACGGTGTGGGCACCGAACTGCTGATTCCGCAGTAGATGCGGTGGCGTGCCTCAGCCGTCGGTGCGGCGGCTGGGGTCTGCGCTTGCGTCATAGGTCGCCCAGCCACGGTCGGTGCCGGTGGGCGGCAGGTCTTCGGGCCGTTCGGTGCGGTGCAGGTAGGCCTTGGCGATCAGGTTCGCGGTGATCGGCGCGGTCAGGAACAGGAACAGCGTGATCATCAGCTCGTGAAAGCTGTAGTGGTCCATGAACACGGCGAAATAGATCATGCTGGCCACCAGCACGCCCCCCCCGCCCAGTGTCGTCGCCTTGGTCGGGGCGTGCAGGCGGGTCATGGTGGTGGGCAACCGGATCAGCCCGAACGAGCCGACCAGACCGAACACCCCGGCCATCACCAACAAGGCTGACACGATAATTTCCCAGATCATCGCGCGCCCCTATTCGATGATGTCGCCGCGCAGCATGTAGCGCGCGTAGGCGACGGTAGAGATGAAGCCGGTCATCGCAAACAGCAGCGCCGCCTCGAAATAAATCGCGGTGCCCTGCCAGATGCCGTAGAGCACAAGCAGGGCGATGGCGTTGATCACCATCGTATCAAGCGCCAGCACGCGGTCGGGCACGCCGGGCGCCACGGTGACGCGCCACAGGTTCATGAGCAGGCCCAGCCCGAAGCAGGCGAAGGCAAAGATCAGGGCCATCTCGATCATTCGAAAATCTCCTTGAGCCGGGATTCGTAGCGCGCCTTGATGTCGTTCACGACGCCTTGCGAATCGGGCGCGTGCAGGCAGTGGACCAGAATGGCCCGCCCGCAGGCCGAAAGGTCGGCCGATACGGTGCCCGGTGTCATGGTGATGGTCCCCGCCAGAACGGTGATCGCCTCGGGCGAGCGCAGGTCAAGCGGCACGGTCACCCATGCCGGGCGAAGCTGCGACAACGGCATGAACAGCACGATGCGGGCGACGATGAAGTTCGACTTCACGATGTCATAGAGCACGATGAGGATATAGGCCGCCACCTTGAGCGGCGCGCGCAGGCGTGGGCGGTCGGGCCAGTAGGCGGCGGTGATCCAGGGGATCAGGATGCCAAGGATCAGCCCGAACACCACATGGCCGGGGCTGAGTTCGTTCATCAGCGCCACCCAGACCGCCGTCAGGGTCAGGGTCAGCACGGGGTGGGGAAAAAGCTTGCGCAGCATTGTGTTCCCTTCCTACCGCAGGCCGAGCACGGCATCGACATAGGCACCGGAGTCGAAAACCTGGGCCGCCGTTCCGTCAAGCCAGGCGGTGAGCGGGCCGGACAGCACGGTTTGCCCCACGATCAGCGCCAGCAGCCCGAACACCGCCACAAAGGCCAGCGGTTCGGACTCGTGCGCGGCTGCGTCGCCGGGGCTGGCGTGGGCCTTCCAGAACACCGTGCTGCCCGCGCGGGCCAGCCCGACGATGGCAAGCAGCGACGCCACAAGGATCACCGACCACAGCAGCGCCATGTCCGCCCGGTCGCGCAGGGCGTCCAGCACCAGCAGCTTGCCAAGGAACCCCGACAGCGGCGGCATCCCCGCCATCGCGATGGCGGCGCCGAAGAACAGTGCGGTGATCAGCCCGTGCTGCGCCATCGGCGGCAGCGCGGTAATGCCGGTGGTGCCGCGCCGCGATTGCACCAGATCGACGATCAGGAACAGCAGCGCCCCGGCCAGCGTGGAATGGACAAGGTAGTAAAGCGCGGCCGAAATGCCTGCGGGGGTAAAGGCCGCCATCGCCATGAACAGCATGCCCATCGACCCGATGCCAGCAAAGGCGGCCATCCGCGCCAGCGACTTGGCCCCCATCACCCCGACCATGCCAAGGATCATGGTCACAATCGCCGCCGGCATCAGCAGATCGGCGTAGAAGGTGCCGTTGGTTTCCATGTCCGGCCCGAAGATCAGCGTATAGAACCGCAGGATGGCATAGGCGCCCACCTTGGTCATCACGGCAAAAAGCGCCGCCACCGGCCCCGGTGCAAGAGCATAGGTGCCCGGCAACCAGAACTGGAAGGGCACCAGCGCCCCCTTGACCGCGAACACGATCAACAGCAGCACCCCGGCCACACGCAAAAGCGCGCCGTTGCCTTCGGGCAGGTCGGCCACCCTCAGCGCAAGGTCGGCCATGTTGAGCGTCCCGGTCACGCTGTAGATCGTGGCCAAGGCAAAAAGGAACAGCGTGGAGCCCATCAGGTTATAGGCGATGTATTGCACCCCGGCGCGCAGCCGGTCGCGCCCGCCACCGTGAATCATCAGGCCGTAGCTGGCGATCAGCAGCACTTCGAAGAACACGAACAGGTTGAACGCGTCGCCCGTCAGGAACGCGCCGCAGATGCCCATCAACTGAAACTGGAAGAGCGCGTGAAAGTTCTTGCCCCGCGCATCCCAGCCCGACCCGATGACATAAAGCAGCACACCGATGCCAAGCACCGCCGTCAGCGCCACCATCATGGCCGACAGCCGGTCAAGCACCAGCACGATGCCAAAGGGCGCGGGCCAGTTGCCAAGGAAATATACCTGCGGCCCGCCCGACGACGCCTGCACCAGCAGCACCGCCGATATGGTCAGCAGGCCAAGAGTGGCCGCCACCGAGAACACCCGTTGCAGCGTCAGGTCATGGCGCATGAGCAGCACGATCAGCGGCGCCATCACGGCGGGAAGCACGACCGGAGCGATGATCCAGTGGTTCACTTGCCGTCCTCCGCGTCGGTCATCTCGATCCGGTCGTTGCCCGCCTCCAGAAAGGCGCCCAGCGCCATCATCACCGCCACCGCCGTCATGCCGAACGAAATCACGATGGCCGTCAGCACCAGCGCCTGCGGAAGCGGATCGGTATAACCGGGCGTGTCATGCGCAAGGATGGGCGGCGCATCGACCGTCAGGCGCCCCGAGATGAACAGGAACACGTTGACGGCATAGGTCAGCAGCGACAGGCCAAGGATGACCGGAAAGGCGCGCAGCCGCAGGACAAGATAGATGCCGCTGGCCGTCATCAGGCCTATGGCGCTGGCCACAAGGAATTCCATGTCAGTGCCCCCCCTTGGCCGGCGCAGGTTGCGACGGGTCGTTGTCCATCGCGGTGGTGTTCACCGTTTCGCCCGCGCGGATGGCGATGCGGCTCAGGCTGGCAAGGGTCAGCATGACCGCGCCGATCACAGTCAGGAACACGCCCAGATCGAACAGTGCCGCAGTGGCGAGTTCGAACTTGTCGAACGGCGGAATGCGGAAATACCCGAAGTTCGAAGTCAGGAACGGCCGCGCCGCCAGCCATGACCCAAGGCCCGTCGCCGCCGCGATCACCACGCCAAAGCCGATGAAGGCGTGGTAATCCACCCGCTGGCGCGCCTGTGTCCAGGCAAACCCACTGGCCATGAACTGGGTCACAAGGGCGATGGCCACGATCAGCCCGGCGATGAAACCGCCGCCGGGTTCATTGTGCCCGCGCAGGAAGATGTAGACGCCGACCATCAACGTGATGGGCAGCGCGACACGCCCGGCCACCACCATCATCAAAGGATGCCGGTCGCCGGATTTGGGCAGTTCGGGCACCCATTCCAGCAGGCGCTTGTTGGCCGCGCCGCGCAGCAACGCCTCGGCCAGCGCAAAGATCAGCAGGCCCGCGATGCCGAGCACGATGATTTCGCCAAAGGTGTCATAGCCCCGGAAATCCACCAGAATGACGTTGACCACGTTGGTCCCGCCGCCGCCGGAATAGCTGTTGGCAAGGTGATAGTCCGAAATCGTGGGAAAGGCGAAATCGCGCATCATCAAGGCCAGCGCCAGCGCGGCGGTGCTCAGACCGGCGGCGCCTGCGACGGCAATGTCGCGCAGGCGGCGCGCGGTGCTGCTTTCGCGCGGGGTCGTCTTTGGCAGGAAGTTCAGCGCCAGCAACATCAGCACGATGGTCACCACCTCGACCGAGATCTGCGTCAGCGCAAGGTCGGGCGCTGACAGGTAGATGAACCCGACCGACACGATCAGCCCCACCACCCCGATCACCACCAGCGCCAGCAGGCGTTCGCGGTGCAGCACCGCCACCAGCACCGAACAGACCGCCAGCAGCAGCCACCCCGCCAGCGCGACGCCGGGAATGGGCAGCACATTGCGCAAGCCGGGGACGTGCCCGCCCTCGCTCCAGGCCAGCCAGCCTGCGCCCAGCACGCCCAACGTGAAGATCACGAAATACCGGCTGAGCGCGCCGTCGTGCAGCCGGGCGGTCACCCCGTGCGACAGCGCGGCGATGCCATCGACCAGCGCATCAAAGATCGCCTTGGCCTCGGGGCGCGGGGCCGCCAGCCACAGCGCATCCAGCCGCAGATGCGCGCCAAACAGGATCAGACCGGCGCCGACGGCGGCGACCGACATCCAGAGCGCGGGCACCAGACCGTGCCAGTGGCTGATCTTGATGGTGACATCCCCGCCGGTGACTGCGCCGGCGACCACCGTCACCAGATCGCCCACCATGGTCATGGGCGCCACGCCGATCAGCACCACCAGCACGGCCAGCGCCGCGGGAGCGGCCCAGAGGCCGAAGCCGGGGTCATGCGGTTTGTGCGGATAATCGTCGCGCACCGGACCAAGGAACACATGGCCGATCAGCCGGAACGAATAGGCGACCGAAAACATCGCCCCGATGGTCGCCAGCACCGCAAACAGCCACGGGATACCCGCCCAGACGGTATGCGTTGCCTCCTCCAGCATCATTTCCTTGGACAGGAAGCCATTGAGCGGCGGTATTCCCGCCATCGACAGCGCGGCCAGCGTGACGATGGTAAACGTGATCGGCATCAGCGTGCGCAACCCGCCCAACCGCTTGATGTCGCGGGTGTGCGCCTCGTGGTCGATGATGCCGGCCGACATGAACAGAGCGGCCTTGAAGGTCGCGTGGTTGATGATGTGGAACACCGCCACCGCCGCCGCCTCGGCCGTGCCAAAGCCCAGCAGCATGGTGATGAGGCCCAGATGGGACACGGTGGAAAACGCCAGCAGCGCCTTCAGGTCGTCCTTGAACAGCGCGATCTTGGCGGCCATCACCATGGTCACCAGCCCGGTGGTGGCGACGATGTAGAACCACGCATCGGTGCCCGCCAGCACGGGCCACATCCGCGCCATCAGGAACAGCCCGGCCTTCACCATCGTGGCCGAATGCAGATAGGCCGAAACCGGCGTGGGCGCCGCCATTGCGTGGGGCAACCAGAAATGGAACGGGAACTGCGCCGACTTGGTGAACGCACCGAGCAAGATCAGGATCAGCGCCGGCAGATACCAGTCTGACGCCTGAATCGCCTCTTTCTGGGTCAGGATCACCGACAGGTCATAGCTGCCGACGATGCCGCCCAGGATCAGCATGCCCGCAATCATCGCCAGCCCGCCGGTGCCGGTGACCGCCAACGCCATCCGCGCGCCTTGCCGCCCTTCGGGCAGGTGTTTCCAATAGCCGATGAGCAGGAAGGACGATAACGACGTCAGTTCCCAGAAGATCAGCAAAAGCAGGATGTTGTCGGACAGCACGATGCCGACCATCGCCCCCTGGAACAGCATGAGATAGGTATAGAACTGCCCCATCGGGTCGGTCTTGGCGAGGTAGAACCGGGCGTAAAGGATGATCAGCAGCCCGATGCCAAGGATCAGCCCGGCAAACAGCAGGCCCAGACCATCAAGGAAGAAATTGGCGTTCAGCCCCAGCCCCGGCATCCAGTCGAACCGGGCCTGAACCACCTCGCCGCGCAGGACGGCGGGCGCGTGCAGCAGCAACCCGATCAGCGCAAGCGCCGTGGCCGACCCGGTGGCCATGGCACAGGCGGTGCGGCCTGCGCGGATCATCAGGCCGGGCAACAATGCGCCAAGGAACGGCAGGGCGGCGATCAGGGCAAGGGACATGCAGGTTCCTTCGTTGCGCAGGTCGTCAGATATGCAAGCGCGGCCTGCCTTGGCAGACCGCGTCGGCCCTTTACCTGTGGAATGCGCCGCCCCCTGTCAAGCAAAACCGGCCCGATTCCCGCCGTTTCGCACCGGATGCGACGGTTTCGCGCAATTGCAGGGCGCGTGCCGCTGCGTTCGGTCTTGACCCCGCCTTTCGGCGTGGGGCACTCCCGGCAGGCGCGACTGACAGGAGCCCGCATGTACCCCTTTGCCCGCCTTGCACTTGCCCTTGGCATGGCGTCGCGCCAGCCGCGCCTTGGGCTGTTTGATCCGCATGTGTCGCGCCACATCTGCTGGCCGTGGGATCTAGACCCCTGGCGCGAGCTGAACAACGGCCGCACGCTGACGCTGTATGACCTTGGCCGCACGCCGCTGGCGGTGCGCAGCGGGCTGGTCGATGCGCTGCGGGCAAACGGGTGGGGCATGACGGTGGCGGGGTCTTCGGTGCGCTATCGCCGCCGGGTGCGGATGTTTGACCGGGTGACCATGGTGTCGCGGCTCTTGGGATGGGATGCGCGGTTCCTGTATCTGGACCAGTCGATGTGGTCAGGCGCGGACTGCACCAGTCAGGCGTTGATCCGGTCGGCGGTGACTTCGGCGCACGGCATCGTGGCGCCCGAAACGGTCGCGCGCGCGATGGGGCATGCGGGCGCCGGACCGGCTTTGCCCGGCTGGGTTGTGGCCTGGGCCGAGGCCGAGGCACAGCGCCCGTGGCCGCCGCTGGCGGGGCAGGTGTTGGCGCGCTGACCCACACGCGGAATTGCGCGCGCCATGCCGCGCGCCCCTTTCCCTGCTGGCGGCAGCCGGGTAAAAGGACCAGCCCGCCCGGCTTTCCGAGTCGCGGGCCAACACGCTTGAATGCACAGGATCACCCAAGGATGTCGGTTTTTTCAGGCCTTTTCTCGTCGGACATGGCCATCGACCTCGGCACGGCAAATACGCTCGTGTATGTTCGCGGCAAGGGAATAGTCCTCAATGAGCCGTCGGTGGTGGCCTATCACGTCAAGGACGGCAAGAAACAGGTGCTGGCCGTGGGCGAGGATGCCAAGCTGATGCTGGGCCGCACCCCCGGCAGCATCGAGGCGATCCGCCCGATGCGTGACGGGGTGATCGCGGATTTCGACACCGCCGAGGAAATGATCAAGCATTTCATACGCAAGGTTCACAAGCGCACGACCTTCAGCAAACCCAAGATCATCGTCTGCGTGCCGCATGGCGCGACGCCGGTGGAAAAGCGGGCGATCCGCCAGTCGGTTCTGTCGGCGGGCGCACGCCGCGCAGGGCTGATCGCGGAACCCATCGCCGCTGCGATCGGGGCGGGCATGCCCATCACAGACCCGACCGGCAACATGGTCGTGGACATCGGGGGTGGCACGACCGAGGTGGCGGTGCTGTCCTTGGGCGACATCGTCTATGCCCGGTCCGTCCGCGTGGGCGGCGACCGGATGGATGAGGCCATCATCAACTACCTGCGCCGCCACATGAACCTGCTGATCGGCGAATCCACCGCTGAGCGGATCAAATGCACCATCGGCACCGCCCGGATGCCGGACGACGGCCGGGGCCAGAGCATGACCATCCGGGGCCGCGACCTGCTGAACGGCGTGCCCAAGGAAACCGAGATCAATCAGGCGCAGGTGGCCGAGGCGCTGGCAGAACCCGTGCAGCAGATCTGCGATGCGGTGATGCAGGCGCTGGAGGCGACGCCGCCCGATCTTGCCGCCGACATCGTGGACCGGGGCGTGATGCTGACCGGGGGCGGGGCGCTTTTGGGCGAACTGGATCTTGCGCTGCGCGAGCAGACAGGGCTGAGCATCTCGGTCGCGGACGAGTCACTCAATTGTGTGGCTCTGGGCACCGGCAAGGCGCTGGAATACGAAAAGCAGCTCCGGCATGTGATAGACTACGATAGCTGAGCCCTGCTGCGCAGCCCCTGACCGAAGCGAGAGGCGGCCTTGGCCAAGGACCGGGACCCACAAGACTATGCCCGCCCGATCCGCCGCATCCTTGTCGGCGGGCTGGCCTTGGTGTTGCTGGCGGTGTTCTTGCTGTGGCGCATCGACAGCCCGCGGGTCGAACGCTTCCGCATGGCGTTGATCGACCGGGTGGTGCCGTCGATGGATTGGGCGATGGCCCCGGTGACATGGGGCGTCGGCGTGATCGAGGGCTTCCAGTCGTATTCCCGCATCTACGACCAGAATCAGGAATTGCGCCGCGAATTGCAGCAGATGAAGGCGTGGCGCGAGGCCGCGCTGCAACTGGAGCAGAAGAACGCCAAGCTGCTGGACCTCAATCAGGTGCGGCTGGACCCGAAGCTGACCCATGTCACCGGCGTGGTGATGGCCGACAGCGGCAGCCCGTTCCGCCAGTCGGTCTTGCTGAACGTGGGCGACCGCGACGGCATCCGCGACGGATGGGCCACGATGGACGGGTTGGGCGTGGTCGGGCGGATTTCGGGGGTCGGGCGCACGGTCAGCCGGGTGGTGCTGTTGACCGACGCCTCAAGCCGCGTCCCGGTGACGGTGCAGCCCTCGGGGCAGCGGGCCATCCTGTCGGGTGACAATTCGGCGTTGCCGCCGCTGGACTTTCTGGAAAAATCCGACCTTGTGCGCCCCGGCGACCGCGTGGTGACGTCGGGCGACGGTGGCGTGTTTCCGGCCGGCCTGCTGGTCGGGCAGGTGGTGCAGGGGTCGGACCGGCGGCTGCGCGTGGCCCCTTCGGCCGATTACCTGCGGCTGGAATTCCTGCGCGTGCTGCGCAGCCACGAGGCTGAGCGGATCGACGACCCCGGTGTGCTGATCCCGGCGCCGTCGGGCACGCTGCCGCCGCAGGCTGCGGCAGGCCGGGCCCCTGCCGATGGGTGACGGCGTGCGCAACGGCATTTGGCTGGCACGGTGCCTGTTCGTTCTGGCGGTGACGGTGATGCTGTTCCTGCGGCTGTTGCCCTTGCGGGCCGAGGCGGGGTCGCTGCCCGGCCCTGACCTGCTGATGTGCCTGTGCTGCGCTTGGGTGCTGCGGCGGCCGGATCACCTTCCGGCGCTGCTGATCGCGGGGGTGGTCCTAGTCGAGGACATGCTGCTGATGCGGCCACCGGGGCTGTGGTCGGCGTTGATGCTGCTGGGCACGGAATTCCTGCGCAGCCGCGCCGCGTTTTCGCGCGAACTGACGCTGGTGTCGGAATGGGTGATGGTGGCGGTGGTGATGCTGGCCATGATGCTGGGTTTCCGGCTGGTGATGGCTGTCACCATGCTGCCGCAGCCCGGTCTGGGGCTGACGCTGATCCAGTTCGTGTTTTCCGTGCTGGCCTATCCGTTCGTGGTGGGCGCGCTGCGGCTGGCCTTTGGCCTGCGCAAGCCCGCGACGGGCGAGGTTGACGCGCTGGGGAGGCCCCTATGAGACGTTCTGCCCGCGATACCGATGATGCCGCCCGCAAGGTCACCCGCCGCGCGCTGTTTCTCGGCGGTTGTCAGGCGGCGGTGGTGGCCGTTCTTGGCGCGCGGCTGCGCTACATGCAGGTGGAGCAGGCCGACCAGTTCCGGCTTCTGGCGGAAGAAAACCGCGTTGCGATCCGACTGGTGCCGCCTGCGCGCGGCCAGATTTTTGACCGCAATGGCGCGCTGATCGCTGGCA